>NZ_RZRR01000500.1:0-4137 GCF_003998555.1 Mesorhizobium sp. M7A.F.Ca.CA.002.09.1.1
CACCATGGTGTCGTATTCCTCGATGGCGAACGTCACCCGGCTGGTTTTCGACGGATCGTCGGCCTGCGAAGCGTTCGCCCAGGTGATGACGAGGCGGGTCGGCGGCGAAATCTCGACGACCTTGCCGACGAGTTCGACGGTCCGTTCGTCATTGGCGCGGATGTGTTCCCATTTCGAGCCCGGCGTCCATTCGGAGACGTTCTCGTGGCCCCAGTAGCGCTTTGCGATCTCGGGCTTGATTATCGCCTCGAACACCTTCTGCGGCGTCGAGCGGATATAGGTCACGTAGACAAAGCTCGTGGTCTCTCTGGTGGTCATTGGTCTTCTCCTTCGAGTTCCTGCTTCAGGTCGTGCAGCAGGCTGAGCCGCTGCCGTTCGAATTTCCGTACCCAGCGCTCGTAGACTTCGTGCAGCGGCACGGGATTGATGAAATGTAGTTTTTCGCGGCCGCGCTTGACCGTGCTCACCAGGTTGGCCGCCTCCAGCAGGTCGAGGTGCTGGGTGGCGGATTGCCTGGCCATGTCCAGATGATCGCAAAGCTGACCGAGCGTCTGCCCGTTCTGCTCGCACAGAAGGTCAAGCAGCCTTCTGCGTGTCGGGTCGCCCAGCGCTTTGAAAACCTTGTCGGCGTCCATCTGCCTCACTCTGTTGTAAGGCATAATATGCAGGTAAATACCTGCATGTCAACCGGCAATCCGACCGGCGTTGAATGACCGCTCGTCGGCACGGCTCCGCACCTGGCAACTGCGCCAGGCAGATCACCGTGAAATCGCGGAGCAAAGATATGTAAAATGAGCCTGCGGGGCTTCAAACGCCGCCAGGCTCTATCCGATTTTGAGCACGTCTCCGGCTAAAACCGGAACTATGCTTGCAGGGGACCTCAGGCGCCCTCGACCAGGACAATTTCGCCGTCGGCGACCTTCTGGCGAATGGCGGCGGCGCGCTGGTATTCCGGCGAATGGTAGCAATCGTGTGCGGCAGCCAGCGATTCGAACTCGATAATGACATTGCGTGCGCGGCCGGGGCCTTCGGCCTTTTCGTACTCGCCGCCGCGCGCCAGGAACTTCGCCCCGAAGCGCTCGAAGGCAGGTTTGGCGGCGGCGACATAGTCCTTGTAGCCTTCCGCGTCGCGCACATCGACACGAGCGATCCAATATCCTTTGGGCATTTTCTTGGTCTCCGAACTTGTTCCTGGAAATCTCAGGCCGAGCGCATCTCGTCGAGGATGGCTTCGGCCGCTTCCCGTTTGTTGGCCGCAGCAATGATCGGACGGCCGACGACGAGGTGGCTGGCGCCGTTGCGAATCGCCTGGCCCGGCGTCACCACACGCTTCTGGTCGCCATGGTCGCTGCCCGCCGGCCGGATGCCGGGCGTCACCACCGCCATGTCGGGTCCCACGATCCGGCGCACCGCCTCGGCCTCCGCGGCCGAGCAGACGATGCCGCCCATGCCGGCATGCAGCGCCTGTTCCGAGCGCCTAAGCACCAGCGTATGCGGATCGTACTCATAGCCGACGTCGATCATGTCCTGCTCGTCCATCGAGGTCAGAACGCTGACGGCAAGCAGGCAAAGGTCGCTGCCTCTGGCCGCCTCTACGGCGGCCTGCATAGCCTTGGGATAGGCGTGAATGGTCAGCATGGTCACGCCCATCTTGACGATGTTCTCGACACCCTTGGCCACCGTGTGGTCGATGTCGAGCAGCTTCATGTCTAGGAAGACGTTGGTGCCGCCGCTGGCCAGCTCCCTGGCGAAGTCGAGCCCGCCGGCGAAGGCAAGCTGGTAGCCGATCTTGTAGAAGGAGACGATGCCGTCGAGTTCGCGCACTGCCTGCTCGGCTTGCTTCACTGTCGGCACGTCGAGGCCGACGATGAGCCGGTCGCGCATGCTATTGGCGATCATGCCTCGATCCGGGTGGACAGCAGGCGCGAGGTCTCGATCAGCGTGCGGCATAGGTGCTCCATCGATTTGTGCAGTCTTTCGTCACGGAAATTTCCATCCTCGTCGAAGGCGTCACCGCCGTCGGGCACCGAGCATTCCGGCGTCACCACCTCCATCTGGCAACGCACCAGCACCGCGCGCAGATGGTTGATGCAGCGGATACCGGCAAAGTGCCCGTTGGAGGACGAGCAAAGGCCAACGACCTTGCCGGCCAGCGGCCTGACTGGCCGGCCACCATCCCTGCGCACCCGGCTCACCCAGTCGATCGTGTTCTTGAGCAGCGGCGGAATGGAGCCGTTATATTCGGGCGTGGCGATCAGCAGCCCGTCATGGGCCATGATGAGACGGCCGAGTTTCTGGGCGTTTTCGGGAACGCCTTTTTCCTTTTCCAGGTCTTCGTCCATGATCGGCAGGGGGTATTCGGCGAGCGAGATGCGGGTCACCTCGGCACCTTGCATGGCGAGTTCCTTTTGCGCCACGTCGGCGGCCCTGCCGCTATAGGCGCCGCTGCGCACCGAGCCGGCGAAGACGAGGATTTTCGGGATCACTGCCATTGGCCACCCTTGTTCCCGGACAGGTACAGCCAAGGACGGCTCAAATCAACGGCTGGATAGGATAGGGGAATAGGGCAGTAGGGAATATGGGAGTAGAAAATAGCCTGGAAATGGAACCCTTCATCCCTACTCCCTTACTCCCCTATTGCCTTATTCCCTTCTCACTAGTGCGCTTCGCGGCGATAGATCCACAGCTGCGTCGGCGGAATGTTGCGGAGGATGAAATCGAAATGTTTGACCGTATAATTGCCGCGGCCGGGTGGGATCGGCGACATCGGGCCATAGGTCAACTGCACGATCGGCCGTCCGGCCGGGATGCGGTCGAGCAGGCTCTCGATATAGGCGATGCGCTGGGCGACCGGAAAGTTGAGCAGCGGCACGCCCGAAACGACGGAATCGAAGATCATCCCGCTCTTGTCGCCAAGCGTGGCGTTGAGGTTGAAGGCGTCGCCCTCGATGACGTTGACGCCGGGATAGAGCCGCCGCAGGTGACGAACGAAATCCGTGGAATATTCGACAGCGTAGAGGTTTTCGGGGCGTACGCCCTGGGCGAGGATGGCGCGGGTGATGACGCCGGTACCGGGACCGACCTCGAGCACTGGCAGGCCGGATTTAGGATTGACGATCGAGGCCATCTTGCGCGCGGTGATCGAACTGGTCGGCACGATCGAGCCAACCGTCTTCGGCTTGTCGATCCAGCCCTTGAAGAATTTGAGTTCGTCGTCGAACTTTTCGACAAGCGCCTTCCGCAGTCCAGGGCCACGTGTCATGCAAGCTCTCCTCAGCGCTCCCCGCAAAGTTACTTAGCACCTGAGCGGTGCTAGGCAAGGCGCGGCCGGACGCATGTCGTGGATAAGATAATTTTCGTCGCGTCTCAAGGGGTGACGCGATTCAAGGATTTACGCGTGGCAAATCGGCTTACGCGGGCCAAAGTGCATCAACGCTCGCCGAAAGACTCGAAGAAATCCTTCATACGGGCGAAAAAGCCGCTCGATTGAGGCGAATTGTCCTGCGAGGAGAGCTGTTCGAACTCCTCCAGAAGTTCGCGCTGGCGCCGGGTCAGGTTCTGCGGCGTCTCGACCGCGGTCTGGATGTAGAGGTCGCCGACATTGGGCTGGCGCAGCACAGGCATGCCCTTGCCCTTGAGGCGGAACTGGCGCCCGTTCTGTGTGCCTTCGGTCACCTTGACCTTGGTCTGCGTGCCGTCCAGCGTCGTCACCTCGAAGGAGCCGCCAAGGGCTGCCGTCGTCATCGAGATCGGCACCTTGCAATAGAGATCGGCGCCGTCGCGCTGGAAGAACTCGTGCGGTTTGACCGCCAGGAAAATATAGAGGTCGCCCGAGGGCCCGCCGCGCAGGCCGGCTTCGCCCTCATTGGCAAGGCGGATGCGGGTGCCGTCCTCGATGCCGGCCGGGATGTTGACCGACAGCGAACGCTCCTCGGTGACGCGGCCCTGGCCGGCGCATTTCGGGCACGGATCCTTGATCGTCTGGCCGCGCCCCTGGCATTGCGGGCAGGTCCGCTCGATCGAGAAGAAACCTTGCGTGGCGCGCACCTTGCCGTGGCCGTTGCACATCGAGCAGGTGACGGGCTGGGTGCCGGGCTTGGCGCCGCTGCCCGAACATTCAGAGCACGAGATCGACGC
>NZ_RZRR01000501.1:0-4130 GCF_003998555.1 Mesorhizobium sp. M7A.F.Ca.CA.002.09.1.1
GCTGCCGCTGGAGTTCTGTGTGCGCGACAATGGCTCCGGCGTCTCGGAAGACATCTTGCCGATCCTGTTCGACCCGTTCATCACCACCAAGCCGAACGGCTCGGGGCTGGGGCTGGCGCTGGTCGCCAAAATCGTCGGCGAACATGGCGGCATCATCGAATGCGAATCGACGCCGCGCGGGACCACATTCCGCATCCTGATGCCGGCCTGGAAAGAAGCGCCATACGGCGCCGATGAAGACGGTGAAGGAGACCGCAAATGACCGTTCGCGGCAATATTCTCGTCGCCGACGACGATGCGGCGATCCGCACTGTCCTCAACCAGGCGCTTTCGCGCGTCGGCCACGAGGTGCGCGTCACCTCCAATGCTTCGACTTTGTGGCGCTGGGTGGCGGCGGGCGAGGGCGATCTGGTCATCACCGATGTGGTGATGCCGGACGAGAACGCCTTCGACATGCTGCCGCGCATCAAGAAGGCGAGGCCGGAACTGCCGGTCATCGTCATGAGCGCCCAGAACACCTTCATGACGGCGATCCGCGCGTCTGAAACCGGCGCCTATGAGTATCTGCCCAAGCCGTTCGACCTGACCGAACTGCTCAACATCGTCAACCGGGCGCTTTCCGAGCCGCGACGGCCGAAGATCGATGCGCGGCCGGAAGAGCAGCCCGATGCAATGCCGCTGGTCGGCCGTTCGGCCGCCATGCAGGACATCTACCGCATGCTGGCGCGCATGATGCAGACCGACCTGACGGTGATGATCTCGGGCGAATCCGGCACCGGCAAGGAACTGGTGGCGCGCGCGCTGCATGAATATGGCCGCCGCCGTGGCGGCCCGTTCGTCGCCATCAACATGGCGGCGATCCCGCGCGACCTGATCGAATCGGAACTGTTCGGTCACGAGAAGGGCGCCTTCACCGGCGCGCAGAATCGCTCGACCGGACGCTTCGAGCAGGCTGAAGGCGGCACGCTGTTCCTCGATGAAATCGGCGACATGCCGATGGAGGCGCAGACCCGCCTGCTGCGCGTGCTCCAGCAGGGCGAATACACGACGGTTGGCGGACGCACGCCGATCAAGACCGACGTGCGCATCGTCGCCGCCACCAACAAGGATCTGCGCACCCTGATCAACCAGGGGCTTTTTCGCGAGGATCTGTTCTATCGCCTCAACGTGGTGCCGCTCCGGCTGCCCGCGCTGCGTGAGCGCTCCGAGGATGTGCCCGACCTTGTCCGCCACTTCTTCAAGCTCGGCGAAATGGAAGGCCTGCAGACCAAGCGCATTTCTTCCGGCGGCATCGAGTTGATGAAGCGCTATCCGTGGCCGGGCAATGTGCGCGAACTGGAAAACCTGGTTCGCAGGCTCGCCGCGCTCTATTCGCAGGACGAGATTTCCGCCGAGATCATCGAGGCCGAGCTCAAGACCGGCGAACGTCCCGTGGTGCCGGGTGGCGGCAATCTCATTCCCGACGATTTGTCGATCGGCCAGGCGGTCGAGCACTTCCTGCAACGCTATTTCGCCTCGTTTGCCGGCGATTTGCCACCTGCCGGGCTTTATCAACGCATCCTGTCCGAGGTCGAGTTTCCACTCGTCCTGGCCTCGATGACGGCAACCCGCGGCAACCAGATCAAGGCCGCGGAACTGCTTGGCTTGAACCGCAACACGCTGCGCAAGAAGATCCGCGAACTTGGCGTCAACGTCTACAAATCGTCGCGCCAGGGCTGAGCCTTTGATCTGAACCCGCGCTCTTTTCAGGGGATCGGCTCGCGAAAGATTTCCGTCTCGGTCACACTTGTTGCATAATCGCCACAATGCGTTGCATACATCCGACGCAATCATGGCACTAGACGGCGACATGGCCCCGCAGGCACCGACAACAAACCAACCGCTTTTCAGCGAACCCGGCGCTCGTGACGGGCGCCGGCTGCTTGCGCTGCCAGGCGTGATCGCGGTCGTCGGCGCGCTGATGACGGCGGCGATCTCGTTCACCATCCTCGTTGGCGCCACGCCGATCACACCGAACGAGTCGACGACGCTGGCGTTGATTGCCCTCAACGCGGCTTTCGTCCTGATTCTTATCGCGCTGGTCGGGCGTGAGGTGCACCGCATCCTGATGGCGCGCCGGCATGGCAAGGCCGCTTCGCGGCTGCATGTGCGCATTGTCGCCATGTTCGCCCTGGTTGCCGCCATTCCGGCCATCATGGTGGCCATCATCGCGTCGATCACGCTCGACATCGGCCTCGACCGCTGGTTCGAGATCCGCACCAAGACGATCGTCAATTCGTCGCTGTCGATCGCCGACGCCTATGTTCAGGAAAATGCCCGCAACCTGCAGGGTACGACACTGTCCATGGCCTATGATCTCGATGCGTCACGCACACTCTACGGCCTTGATCGTACCGGCTTTCTCGACCTGATGAACAAGGAAGCCGTGGGCCGTTCGCTGGCTCATGCGGCGCTGATCAAACCTGACGGCTCTTTCGTCATGAGCGCCAAGACCGACACGGATTTTGCCATGCCTGAGCCGCCGGAAGGCGCCGTGGCCAGCGCTGCCGACGGCAAGCCGGTGCTGATCGAGCCGAAAACGCGCAACATCATGGGCGCCATCGTCAAGCTGCGCGAGATCGAAGGGCTCTATCTCTATACCATTCGCCTCGTCGATCCGGAGGTCATCAAGGCGCGGCAGATCGTCAGGTCCAACACCGACGAATATCGGGGGCTGGAAGACAACCGCCGCACCTCGCAGGTGGCCTTCGCGCTGCCCTATCTTTCGCTCACCCTCATCATCATCCTGTCCGCGATCTGGACCGGCATTGCGGTCGCCGACCGTCTGGTGCGGCCCATTCGCCAGCTCATCGGCGCCGCCGACGAAGTGGCGACCGGCAATCTCGACGTCGCGGTTCCGGTCAGGCCCTCGGACGGCGATGTCGCCTCGCTCGGCGATACGTTCAACAAAATGCTTCTCGAACTGAAATCGCAGCGCAACGAGATCCTGTCGGCCAAGGACCTGATCGACGAGAGGCGACGCTTCTCCGAAGCCGTGCTTGCCGGCGTTACCGCCGGCGTCATCGGCGTCGATCCCTACGGCATCGTCACCATCGTCAACCGCTCGGCCGAAGCGATGCTGGCCATATCCGCCAGCGCAGCCCTTGGGCAGAACCTTTCCGCCGTGCTGCCGCATGTCGGCCGCGTCTTCGAAATCGGCCGCAAGTCCGGCAAACCCGTCTATCGCGAGCAGGTGACCTTCTACCGCGCCGGCGCCGAGCGGACCTTCAACGTTCAGATCACCATCGAGGCCGGCGATGACGGCTCGGAGGAAAAGTCCTATGTCGTGACGGTTGACGACATCACCGACCTGGTCCAGGCGCAGCGCTCGTCGGCTTGGGCGGATGTGGCGCGGCGTATCGCCCACGAGATCAAGAACCCGCTGACGCCGATCCAGCTCTCGGCCGAACGCATCAAGCGCCGCTATGGCAAGGTGATTACCGAGGACCGCGAGGTTTTCGACCAGTGCACCGACACCATCATTCGTCAGGTCGAGGATATCGGCCGTATGGTCGACGAATTCTCGGCGTTCGCGCGCATGCCGAAGCCCGAGATGAAGGCCATAGATCTGCGCGAATCGCTGCGCGAGGCCTCGTTCCTGGTCGAGGTCAGCCGCGCCGACATCACCTTCGAGCGGACCTTCGGCAGCGAGCCGCTGAAGGGCACGTTCGACAGCCGGCTGATGGCGCAGGCTTTCGGCAATGTGATCAAGAACGCCGCCGAGGCAATCGACGGATTGGAACAGAAGGATGGTTCGCACGGCATAATCCGGATTCAGGCCGGGCGCCAGAATGGTGTGATTCGAATCGACGTCATCGACAATGGCAAAGGCCTGCCGCGCGAGAATCGCCAACGGCTGCTCGAGCCCTACATGACCACACGCGAGAAGGGCACCGGACTTGGCCTCGCTATCGTCAAGAAGATCGTGGAGGACCATGGTGGCAGGCTGGAACTACACGATGCTCCTGCGGACTTCCACGATGGGCGCGGCGCGATGATCAGCATCATCCTGCCGCCTGCGGCCGCAACGGCTCCGCGCGGCGAAAGCAGGGCGGAAAACGAAAGAGAAACTGAAAAGGTCGGTAATGGCG
>NZ_RZRR01000502.1:0-4128 GCF_003998555.1 Mesorhizobium sp. M7A.F.Ca.CA.002.09.1.1
AGCGGAACCAGTCCGCCGGCAGTGCGATCGCCAGGCTGCACACCCGCGCCACGAGATCGTTCAGCCGCTGCGCCTCAAAGGCCGTGCGATGAACCGTCTCGTGCAGCAGCGTGAATAGGAACACGATGAGGAGACCTTGCGGCAGCATCAGCAGCGGCCAGAACGGCACTTTGGCGGCGATCAGCGATCCGAGGATCACGATCGCACCCCAATGAGCGGCAAGCTGAACGAGGCCCGCGGCATCAGACTTGGCGGTCAGCCGGTTGCGCTCCTCCTGCGTCAACGATGAAATTACGTCGCGATGATCCACGGGCTTCGATCCAGGCTGGGATTTGATAGAATCCACTGTAGCGCATGAAAAATCTTTCCAAAAATGACGATTTCTGCGATTTAGATAAGCTGAACTTATCTATCCGGTGATCATGGCCGTACTTCCCTCTCTCAAAGGACTTCAGGCTTTCGAGGCTGCCGCCCGTACAGGCAGCTTTGCGGGGGCGGCGGAAGAGCTTTCTGTATCGGCCGCCGCCGTCAGCCAGCTCATCCGCACCGTCGAGGAGCAGATGGACCGCAAGCTGTTCCATCGCGTCAACCGGCGCGCCGTCCTCACCGAGGCCGGCGTCGAGATGCTGCCCAGGCTGACCATGGCCTTCCAGGAGATCGGCAGCGTCGCGCGCCAACTGGGCGGCGATGCGTTCCGCCCGCGCCTCGTGGTGTCGGTGCCGCCATCCATGGCCATGGGTTGGCTTTCGCAGCGCCTCACTGGTTTTGTCTCCAGCCATGGCGCCGTCGACATATCGCTCAGAGGCGAGGATGACCCGGTGCCGTTCGACCGTGAGTTGATCGACATCAGGCTCACTTATGGCCCGCACTATCGCGAGCACCCGACCGAGGACATCGTCCAGGACGCAGTCTATCCCGTGTGTGCACCCGGGCTGGCGGACACGATCAAACCCGAAGGCCTCGCCAGCCTGCCGCTTATCCATACCGGCTGGGGACCGACCGGTGCGTCCTTTCCGTCCTGGCACAACTGGTTCGAGGCGGCCGGCATCGAACCCGGCCGGGCAGCGCAGCGCGGCCTCTCGGCCAACTCATCGCGCGCAGCACTCGACCTTGCCATTTCGGGATTGGGCGTGGCGCTGGCGCAAGGGATCTACTGTGCCGAGGCGCTGGAGGACGGCCGACTTGTCAGGCCCCTCGCCCAAATGGTCGAGCTGCGCCAGCCCTATTGCCTGACGATCCCGGCGCGCAGCGCCAGACGCGATGTCGTGGACGCATTTCGCCAGTGGCTGATCGACGAGTGCCGGCGCGCAGTCGGCTCGCCGGCACTGCGTTGACGCGACACGCGGCAATCGTCAGAGGTGCCCGCTCAATGCCTCAGCCATGTCCTTGTTTGTCGCCACGGGGATGATCTCGAATTCCACCAGATCCGCCCATTCGATGACCCAACGCTGCAGCAGCGTGACGTCATCGGCCTCCACCAGCAGGAAGCAGCGGCTCATGTCCGCCGCGATCCAGCTGTGGTGCACGAGCAGCTCGTCCGGTTTCAGGCGGCCGCGGTCGCGAAAGCGGCGATAGATCTCCTTGCGATCACAGCCGGTGAAATCCTCGATCACGATAAACTGCATGTTCTACCCCCGATCAAATTACCGCCCCGGCCGGTCCAACCGCTCCAGGAACCACTGCGTCAGCCGCACCCAGACCTCGTCCTTCTCACCGGAATCCTCCCAGCCATGATCGAGGTTGGGATTGTCATTCACCTCGATGACGAAGACGCCGTCCTTGGTCTCCTTGAGGTCGACGCCATAGAGCCCGTCGCCGATGCAGCGCGCCGCCTTCACTGCCGTCTCGACGACATGCGCCGGCGTTTCCTTCAGCGTGAAGGTCTTGATGCCGCCCTGGTCGGGCTTGCCGTTGGCCTTGTGGTTGACGATCTGCCAGTGCTTCTTGGCCATCAGATAGTGCACGGCAAACAGCGGCTGGCCGCCGAGCACGCCGACACGCCAATCATATTCGGTCGGAATGAATTTCTGCGCGATCAGAAGGTCGGAATCCTCCAGCCATTCGGTGGCGAGCGTCTTCAGTTCCTCGAAATTGGCGCATTTCTTGACGCCGCGCGAGAACGACGAATCCGGGATCTTCAGCACCAGCGGAAAGCCCAGCGTCTGCGCCGCCAGTTCGAGATCCGAGGTGCCGGCGATCATCACCGTCGGCGGCACCGGCACCTTGTTGTAGGCCATCAGCTCGTTGAGATAGACCTTGTTGGTGCAGCGGATCATCGACAGTGGATCGTCGATCACCGGCATGCCTTCCTGCTGGGCGCGGCGGGCGAAACGATAGGTGTGGTTGGAGATCGAGGTGGTCTCGCGGATGAACAGCGCGTCGTAATTGGCGAGCTTGGCCAGGTCCCGCTTGGTGATCGGCTCGATTTCGACGCCCATCTTCTCGGCGATCTTGGCCCAATAGCGCAGCGACGAGATCTCCGAGGGCGGCAATTCCTCATGCGGGTCGACCAGCGTGGCGAAGGTATAGCGCGCCGGCGTGCGGCCCTTGGTGTCGCGCCACTCCCGGTTGGTGTAGGTTTCCAGGCACTGTATGAAGCTTTTTTCCTCGTCCTCGGTCATCCGCGCCAGCGGATGGAAGCCGATCTTGCGGATCGAGGCCCATTCGGCGCTGTCCTTGATGTGGACTTCGAGCGCCGGTGCGCGGAACCAATCGAACAACAGCTTGGCGAAACGGTCCCAGATTTTTGACGGCCCGATGCCGAAGAAGATGCAGACCTTTTGCGGAAAGGCGCCACCAAGATCCTTGCGGCATTTGTTGAGCGCCAGTTCCAGTTCCGGCAGCGCGTGCTCATAGAGCTTGCGTTCCGACAGGTCGATCATCGTCTCGACGGTCGGGATCACCTTGTGGCCGCGCGAGCTTGCCAGCAGCGAGGCATAGTAGCCGCGGCTCTGGTAGGCGTAATTGTTCGACAGGTTGATGACCTTCGGCCGCTGGCCGCGAAACAATGACGGATGCGCGAGATAGTCGCGATTGGTGATGATCTTGTGCGGTGTCGCCACCTGGTCGAGATCGCTCTGCCTGCCGGTAAGGATGACCCAGGTCATTGTCTGTCACGCTTTCCCAGAGTGATGGCGGCCCGCAGTCCATCGCGACCGAACTGCGCCATGTTCATGAAGATGCCGTAAGGCACGGGAATGTTGGCTGCATCAAGGATGGTCTCCTGCCTTTCATCCTCGACCCAAGGGTCGTGGATCAGGATATGGTCGCCGTCATCGCCGATCGCCAGCACCCAGTGCGGCACCTTCTTGCCGAACATCAGGAAGCCGCTGATCAGCACCAGCACCAGCTTTCCCCCAGCGATCGCAGCGCGGATATCGTCGATTGTGAATGCACGGTAATTCACCGGGATGCCGTAAAGTTCCGCGCGTCGGCGAAAGTCGACCTGGGCCAGTTCCATTACCCTGCGCTTGTCCTCGCTGCGCACCGATTGCAGGAACAGCGCGCCATAGAAGGAGACGTAGATCTCCACCGCGAGCCCGCTCTCATAGCCCGAGACAGCGAGGCCGAACGGCTCGCAACCCCCGGGACCCGACATCATGAAGACGGTCGTCGCTTCACGCCACAGGCGGATTTCCATGACCGGATCCGGCACGAAGCCGCGATCGAAATTGGCCATCGCCATCATCAGGCAGCACGGACCGCAGGTGAATTCACAGGTCTGCGGGTAGAACGGCACCTTGGTGGCGATCGGAATGTCGCCACGCAAGGTTTTTTCGTAGCGAAGTGCCGTTTCGCCATCCTCATAGTAGCCGGGCTCACGCCCGATCTTGCGATAACCGGCCCGTTCGTAGATGCGGATCGCGCGGCTGTTGTCTTCGCGAACTTCGAGACGCAGCATCATGCGGTCGTGCTCGAAGGCGGCATCTTCGGCGGATCCGAGCAGGATGCGGCCGACACCCAGCCCGCCGAAAAACGGACTGGTCGCAATCGAGTAGAGGCGCGCCACGCCGCTGCCTTTGCGAAACAGCACGATCGCATAACCGGCCACGCGGCCGTCGACTTCGGCGACCAGCGTCTCGGCGGTTTCACGCTCGATGAACAGTCGGAAGGAGCGGCGGGAAATAC
>NZ_RZRR01000503.1:0-4128 GCF_003998555.1 Mesorhizobium sp. M7A.F.Ca.CA.002.09.1.1
ATCGTGGCCATGACCAGTTCGGCGATGAAGCTGACGACGAAGGGCAGCGGCGACTTCTTCATCGTGGCCGGATCGAGCTTGGCGGCCTTCAGCCACGCCTTGCTCAGGCTCATGTACCAGGCGGCGCCGAACAGCCACGCCACGATTGCGGCAGCGACCACCGCCAGCCAGTTCACTGCTGAAAAATCCATGAGCTCCCCCCTCTGATTTGGATATGATGGAACGCCTGTTCGGCGATCGCGTCAAGCGAACCGCCAGACGGTCGTGCGCTTGACCAGCGCATCCTCCAGCGCCCGCGTGACGGCCACTTCATAGACCGCAAGCGGCTCCAGCCCTGTCTTCGGCAGATACGACCGGCCGGGATCGCCGACAAGGATTTCGGCGCCGCGCGCCTTCAGCGTTGCGAACCATGGCACCAGCCGGTCAGCGAAAGATTTGTCATAGAAAACATCACCGGCCAGGACCACGTCCCAACCTGCATCGGTGCCGATGCAATCCGTGCCGAGGAATTCGGTCCCGATACCGTTGATCTCGCTGTTGAGCCGGATCGCGGTGGCGCAGAACGGGTCGATGTCGGAGGCGATCACCTTGGCGGCACCGGCCTTGGCGGCGGCGATGGCGACAAGGCCGGAGCCGGAAGCAAAGTCGAGCACGTGCTTGCCACGCACCGTGCCGGAATTGTCCAGGACATAGCGGGCAAGGCCCTGGCCGCCGGCCCAGGCAAAGGCCCAGAAGGGCGGCGGCAGGCCGATTTCGACCAGCTCTTCCTCGGTCCGCTGCCACAGATCATGCGCTTCGTCGGCAAGATGAAGCAGGATCTCCGGCACGTGCGGCGGCGCCATCAGCGCCGTGTTGTCGAGAATGAACTGTTTGGCGCTGTTGGGCGTGAGCGCCGTCACGGAACCGGCGTCAAGCCGCCCATGCGGCAGACTTCCTTCCATTCGGCCGGCGTCACCGGCTGCACGGAAAGCCGTCCGAGCCGCACCAGCGCCATGTCGGCAAGCCTCGGATTGGCCTTCACCTGTTCCAGCGTCGGCGGGTTCGGTACATCCCTTACGGCGCGGATGTCGACGCATTCCCAGCGCGGATCGTCCGACGTGGTGTCGGGATGGGCAAGCGCGCAGACTTCAGCGATGCCGACGATGTTCAGCCCCTCGTTGGAGTGGTAGAAGAAGCCGAGATCGCCGATCTGCATCGCCTTCATGTTGTTGCGCGCCGCGTAGTTGCGCACGCCGTCCCATTGCGTGCCGGCCTTGCCCTTGGCCTTCAGCATCTCGAAGGAGAACTTGAATGGCTCGGATTTGAACAGCCAGTAGTTCATGTCTTTCTCCTCCTTGGAGTCGCGCTGGCGACCGGGATTAACTAGCCGCCGGCTTGTTGAACGTCCAGTTCCACGGGCGGATTTCGACGCTTTCGAACAGCCCGGCCTTGGCGTAGGGGTCGGCGGCCGACAGAGCCTGCGCCCCTGCCAGGTCGGGCGCTTCGACGACCACGAGGCTGCCATTGGACCTGCCTTCAGTGTCAAGGAACGGACCGGCGAATGCCAGCTTCTTGTCGCCGTTCAACCCCTCGAGAAAGGCAACATGCTCGGGCCGCGTGTCGAGGCGCACCTGCAGGCTTCCGGGCTTGTCCTTGCAAATCACAGCAAACAGCATTTTTTCTCCTGATCGTTCAAAGTCGTGGGGATCAATCGTTGGTTTCGGTCTTCAGCGGCCGGGTCATCAACGCCGTCACGGCCTGCCGGACGGTGATGGTGCCATCCAGTATGGCGGCGACGGCGGCAATGATCGGCGCGTCGATGTTGCGCTCGGTCGCAATGCGGGCTGCGATCGCCGCCGTCGGCACGCCTTCTGCCAGCGGCAATCCGGCAAGTGGCTTGCCTTGCCCGAGCGCCAACCCATAGGCGAAATTGCGCGACTGGGTGGACGAGCAGGTCAGCAGCAGGTCGCCAAGGCCGGAAAGCCCCATCAGCGTTTCGGGCCTGGCGCCGAAGGCAGCGCCGATGCGGCGCAATTCGACAAAGCCGCGCGTCACCATGGCGGCCTGGGCGCTGGCGCCGAGACCCGCCCCAGTGACGGCACCTGCGGCAATGGCAAAGACGTTCTTCAAGGCGCCGCCGATCTCGACGCCGATCAGGTCGTCGTTCGAATAGCAGCGCAGATTTTCGGCGGAAAAGCGGGCGGCGAGATCGGCGGCCAATGCCTCGTCGCGGGCGGCGACCACAACGGCCGTCGGCAGGCCGCGGGCGACGTCGGTGGCGAAGCTCGGGCCCGACAAAACGGCAACCGGATTGAGCGGCAGGATTTCTTCGACAATCGCCGATAGCAACGCGCCAGTCTCGCTTTCGATGCCCTTGGCACACAGAACCAGCGGGATACCGGCCGGCATATGGTCCTTCGCGGCCGCCAGCGTCGCCCGCAGCGACTGCGCCGGCGTCACCGCCAGCACGCAATCGGCACCGTCGAGCGTGGCCTGGATGTTGCTCGTCGCCACGATGCCGGGCTGGAGCGTAATGCCCGGCAGGTAGCGTGGATTTTCGCCGCGGTCGATCGCGGCGACGGTCTCCGGATCGCGCGCGTAAAGGCGGACGAAATGGCCGGCGCGCAGCATGGCCAAGGCCAAGGCAGTGCCCCAGGCGCCGCCGCCGAGCACGGCAACGCGCCAGCCGCTTGGCGCGGTGACGTTGCCGCTCATTGCCACCTCGTTCATGCCTTGGCTCCGCGCCGGCCGGAGCCGACCATCGGCGCCGAGATGCTGTCCAGCGGCCAGCGCGAGCGCGGCACGAAATCGAAGCCGTTCTCTTGCGCCATGCCCTCGCGCAGCCGCTCGATGCCGGCCCAGGCGATCATCGCCGCATTGTCGGTGCAAAGTTTCAGTGGCGGCGCAATGAAGGTGAAGCCGGTCTCGGCGCAGAGCCGCTCCAGCATGGTCTTGATCGTGCGGTTGGCGGCGACACCACCGGCAACGACGAGGGCTGGGTTCCTGGTGCCGGGAAATGTCTCGCGAAAGCGCGTCAGCGCGCGAGAAACACGGTCGGCCAGAGCATCGGCTACGGCCCCCTGGAACGAGGCGCAGATGTCGGCGACGTCCTGGTCGCTCAGCGGCGCAATGGCGCTCGCCGCCTGGCGCACGGCGGTCTTGAGGCCGGAGAAGGAGAAGTCGGGCTGGGCCGAGCCCTTCATCGGACGCGGAAAGGCAAAGCGCGAGGCGTTGCCGGCCTGTGCCGCCTTTTCGACATTCGGTCCGCCGGGATAGGGCAGGCCAAGCATCTTGGCCGTCTTGTCGAAGGCTTCGCCGAGCGCGTCGTCGATAGTCGTTGCCCAGCGCTGGTAGCCGCCGACACCCCGCACGGCGACGATTTGCGTATGGCCGCCGGAGACCAGCAGCAAGAGATAGGGAAAGTCGAGCCCGTCGGTCAGCCTTGCGGTCAGCGCATGGCCTTCGAGGTGGTTGATGGCGATCAGCGGCTTGTTCGCCGCCGCGGCGATTGCCTTGGCGGTCATCAGCCCGACGATCAGCCCGCCGACCAGGCCGGGGCCGGCGGTGGCGGCAATCGCGTCGATATCGGCTAGCGCCGTGCCCGAATCGGCAAGCGCCGCCTCGATGATGCCGTCCAGCGCCTCGACATGGGCGCGCGCGGCGATTTCCGGCACGACGCCGCCGAAAGCGGCATGCTCCTCGATCTGGCTGAGCACGATGTTGGACAGGATTTTTGGCGCGGCGTCGCCGTCGACGGCCACCACGCTGGCGGCGGTCTCGTCACAACTCGTCTCTATGCCCAGCACGCGGATCAATTCGTCGCTGTCCCTAAAGATTGTATCATGGGGTTTTCCCCGTTAGGAGAACCCCGGAAAAGCCTCGCTTGCCGGGGGGTTATCACGGACTGCGCGCCATGCAAACAATCTTGAGAATCGGAACACGCGGCAGCCCGCTGGCGCTGGCGCAGGCGCATGAAACGCAGGCGCGGCTGATGGCCGCGCATGGCATGCCGGCGGAGGCGTTCGAGGTGGTCGTCATCTCGACCAGCGGCGACCGCATTCAGGACCGGCCGCTGTCGGAAGCCGGCGGCAAGGGCCTGTTCACCAAGGAGATCGAGGAGGCGCTGCTGGCCGGCCGGATCGACATCGC
>NZ_RZRR01000504.1:0-4126 GCF_003998555.1 Mesorhizobium sp. M7A.F.Ca.CA.002.09.1.1
GCTCTTCGTCCCACTGGTCAGGTTTCCCTAACGGTCGAAGGTAAGCCAGCGCGGGCCCGCCGAGTCGCGTTACCCTACCACCCCCCGTACACTCTCCCGCTCCACCAGCGGACACTCCAGCTTCGTGATCGGATACCGCCCCCGTCCAGGCGCCGCCGGCGCTTCCAGCTGTTCGATCGCCCATTGGCCCATCGCCATGTGCGGCAGGATCGAGGTCGTCAGCGGCGGGAACAGATGCCTGGCGATTTCCTCGTCGTCGTAGCCGACCACGGAGATGTCCTGCGGAATGTGCAGGCCGGCTTCCTTCAGCGCTTCGTAGCAGCCGATCGCGGTGCGGTCGTTCTGGCAGAAGATGGCGGTGGGCTTATCCCTGAGCGCCAGCAGCTTGACGGTGGCGGCATAGCCGGCGCTGGCCGACCAGTCGCCCTCGACCACCAGCTCGGGATCGAACGGGATGTCGGCCGTGGCGAGCGCGCGGCGGTAGCCCTTCAGCCGGTCCTGTGCCGCCTGCATCCACGGCTCGCCGGTGATGGTGGCGATGCGGCGGTGGCCGTGGCTGATCAAATGGCGGGTCGAGCTCTGGCCGCCGGCGATCTCGCTCGGCACCACGGACGGGAAGGCGTAGTCCGCCGTGTAGCAGTTGAGCAGGATCACCGGGATGTCGAGGCCGTAGAGATAGTCGGGCGCTGTGATCTCGCGGGTGAAGATGGTCATGTAGATCAGCGCCGAAATGCCCCGCTTGGTCAGCGCTGAAATAGCGCGCGGCTCCATGACGGAATCGCCCAGCGTCTGCGCCACCAGAAGCACGTTGCCGGCATTCCACGAGGCCTGGCGCGCGCCCTCGATGGCGACCACGGCTTCGGGGCTGGTGGCGAGCTGGTCGACGGCAAAGCCGATCACCCCGTCCAGCCCTTCGAAGGCGGGCCCCTCGAAGGCAGGCAATGCCGGGTGAAGCGCCTCGAAAGCGGGCGCGGTGTAGCCAAGCGTCCGTGCGGCCTCGATCACCCGTTCGCGGGTCTGCTGCGACAGCTTGATCCCTGGCGAATTGTTGAGCACGAAGGACACGGTCGCCTGCGAGCAGCCGGCGGCCCTGGCGATATCGATCATGGTGACGCGGCCCTTGGCGCCCTTGGCCGGCGCCTTGCGCCGCCTCGCTGTGTCGCTGGCCCGATCCGTCGTCTCGCTCATGGCAAATCCCAGTCTGGCTGGCCGGTCAGGCCGGCAAGGTGGCGTGACGCCGTCGATTTATCGGAATAACGTCAAGCTCGTTTATAACTATTAGTATGCCGGAGGTCCATCCGCCACGCATCTCCATACAAGCGAAAGCTCAATTAACAAAAGGCCTGGGCGGCTGCCCAGCGGTGAGGGCGGCACGCCGGCGGGCACACCGCGAAACCGCTGGCATTGGCTCGGAACTAATACTGTTTACTAATACAAAAATGCGCTGTACCGTCAATCGTCGCATCCGGCCGGTCACGTCCGGGGCGACGGGAGAGTACGAAAAATGGCCCGGTGGCGAGCGGATCCTATCTCCGCAAGCCTTGTCTCGGATATGTGATATGTCAGACAAATCGGACTATTTACGAATGAAGGATGAGTCTCTAAGGTCGCTGTCGTGGCTGGAACGACGCCATTCTTTCGGTGCCGGGAACCCCTTTGAGGAGGAGGGCGTCCACGCTGCAAACGGCAAATCAGGTCAGTGCAAGATCGGCCGGTCCAACGACTGAGCCAAACGGGAGGTTGAACATGAAATCCTTGATACGCAATGCATCCGTAGCCGCGACCGCGCTGCTGCTTGGCCTGTCGGCCACGGCAATCGCGCGCGCCGACGACAAGCCGACGCTGGCCTTCGTGGTCAACGGCGCTTCCGATTTCTGGAAGGCCGCCGAAGCCGGCGTCAAGAAGGCGCAGGGCGAACTGCCCGACTATACGCTCGAGCTCAAATATCCCGAGCAGTCCTCGGTCGCCATCCAGCAGCGGCTGATGGACGATCTGGTGACCGCCGGCGTCAAGGGCATCATGGTCTCGGCCGTCGATCCCAAGACCTCGACCGATGGCCTCAACAAGATCGCTTCGGAAACGGCGCTGTTCACCACCGACTCGGACGCCCCGCAGACCAAGCGCGTCGCCTATATCGGCTCGTCCAACGTCGATGCCGGCAAGCAGGCGGCCGAAATCGCCAAGAAGGCGATGCCCAATGGCGGCAAATGCCTCGGCTTCGTCGGCCTGCTCGGCGCAGACAATGCCAAGGAGCGCATCCAAGGCATGAAGGACGGCCTGGCCGGCACCAAGATCGAGTTGATCGACGTGCGCGGCGACGACATCGACCAGGCGCGCGCCAAGAAGAATGTCGAGGACGCGCTGGTCGCCAGCCCCGACGTCACCTGCATGGTCGGCTTCTACTCCTACAACACGCCGCGCATCTATGAAGCGCTGCGCGACGCCGGCAAGCTCGGCTCGATCACCGTCGTCGGCTTCGATGACGATCCGATCACGCTCGGCGGCGTCAAGGAAGGCACCATTGCCGCCACCGTCGTGCAGCAGCCCTTCGAATGGGCCTATCAGGGCATGAAGCTGATGGCTGCCTATCTCAAGGGCGACAAGTCGGGCATCCCGGAAGGCAACCTCATCATCATCCCGACCAAGATCATCGGCAAGGATGACGTCGACGCCTACGCCGCCAATCTGAAGGCGATGGCCGGAAACTAAGACTTGAAGCAGTTCAGCCGGCTCAACGTCGCTTGGGCCGGCTGCTCGCATTGACGAACACCGCGAGGATCGTCAGTCTGCCAAAAGCCAAGAGCATGATCCCGAAAAGTGGAAGCCGGTTCTCGGAAAAGATCATGCTCAGAAATTGGCCCGCCAATCGCTGTCAGGCATGATGAATTATTCCGACACATCCATTGCTGCATCCGTGACCGCCCCGTTCCTCAGCCTTGAGAACGTGCGCAAGACCTATCCGGGCGTCGTCGCGCTCGACGGCTTCTCCATGGAGGTCAGGCCGGGCGAGGTCATCGGCCTTGTCGGCGAAAACGGCGCCGGCAAATCGACGTTGATGAAGATCCTCGGCGGCGTCACCAGGCCCGACAGCGGCACGATCACCGTCGACGGCACCGCGCATGACAGGCTCTCCGTCGAAGCCAGCCTGGGATCGGGCATCGCCTTCGTCCACCAGGAACTCAATTTGTTCGAAAATCTGGACGTCGCCGCCAACATCTTCTTCGGCCGCGAACCTTTGCGCGCCGGGCCGCTCAAGCTCGTCGACCGCGCCAAGCTGCGCACCATGGTGGCGCCGCTTTTGAAGCGCGTCGGCGCCAATTTTTCCGCCGACACGCCGGTCGCGACCCTGTCGCTGGCGCAGCAGCAGATGGTCGAGATCGCCAAGGCGCTGTCGATCGAGGCGCGGCTGGTCATCCTCGACGAGCCGACATCCAGCCTGCCGCTCGCCGAGACCGACAAATTGCTCGACGTCATCAAGGCGCTGAAGGCCGACGGCATCAGCGTCATCTTCATCTCGCACCGCCTGCACGAGGTCGAACGCGTAGCCGACCGCGTCGTGGTGCTGCGCGACGGCATGCTGGCCGGCACCTTGCCGAAGAGCGATATCGGCCACGACCAGATGGTCAAGCTGATGATCGGCCGCATGCTGAAGGAGCGCGAGAAGGCCTCGGAAGCGGCGCGTGCGCCCGGCGCCGTAGCACTTGCGGCCAAGGCCATCCGCACCCCTGCCTATCCCGGCCGCCCGGTCGATCTCGACGTCAGGCGCGGCGAAATCCTCGGCCTCGCCGGTCTTGTCGGTTCCGGCCGCACCGAGCTGGCGCGGGTGTTCTTCGGCATCGATTCGAAGCTCGGCGGCGCGCTGGAACTCGACGGCAAGCCGCTTGCGCTGGCTTCCGCGGCCGACGCCGTCGCGCACGGCATCTTCCTGGTTCCGGAAGACCGCAAGCTGACCGGTATCCTGCTCGACCTGTCGATCGCTCAGAACATTTCGCTGCCCAATCTGCCCGCGCATGCGCGCCGCTCCCTGGTGTCCTCAAGCGCCGAGACCTCCACCGCCGAGAAGCAGAAGAAAGACCTCGGCATCAAGGCGCCTTCGGTGCAGACGCGCACCGGCACGCTGTCGGGC
>NZ_RZRR01000505.1:0-4118 GCF_003998555.1 Mesorhizobium sp. M7A.F.Ca.CA.002.09.1.1
CTACCGCACCGGTTGCGGCAATTTGCAAAAATTCGCCGAAAGCCACGCAGCCTCGCGCACCGCACCCGCCGTGCAGATGATCCTCGATGCCGGCGCACGCTTCGTCGGCAAGACGCAGACCGACGAGCTCGCCTTCGCGCTGTTCGGTCAGAATGCGCATTTCTCGTTTCCGGTGAACCCGGCGGCACCCGACCGCGTCACCGGCGGCTCCTCATCGGGGTCGGCGGCGGCGGTGGCGGGCAGGCTGGCCGATATCGCCACTGGTTCCGACACCGGCGGCTCGATCCGCGCGCCGGCGAGCTTTTGCGGACTGATCGGGCTGCGCACCACGCATGGCCGCATTTCGCTCGACGGCACGATGAAGCTGGCGCCGAGCCTTGACACGTTCGGCTGGTTCGCCGACGACATCGAGACCTACGAGACCGTCGGCAAGCTGCTGCTCGGCCGCGATCCGCACCAGCACGTGTTGGACCGGCCGCTGGCGCTGGATTGGCTGGACGGGCTGGTCGCCCGCCCGGCGCTGGCCGAATATGCCGGAATGAAGGGGCTGGCGGGCGCGGTTTTCGGCGCGCCGGCGACGCCGGCAATCCGCTTCTCCTCATCTCCCGATGAACTTTACTGGTGCTTTCGCCGGCTGCAGGCCAGGGAGGCCTGGGCGGTGCATGGCGAATGGATCACCAGCGGCGAGCGCGGCCTCGGCACCGGCGTCGAGGAGCGTTTCGGCTTCGGCCGCGCCGTCGACGACAAGACGGCGCAGGCCGAGAAGGTGCGGCGTCTGACCTTTCGCGGCGAACTGAGCGCCCTGCTCGGCAAGGACGGCTTCCTTGTCCTGCCGACGGTGCCTGGTCCGGCGCCTTACGTGGACAGCACGCCGGAGCAGTTCCAGGCCTATCGCGAACGGGCGCTCCAGCTTCTGTGCCTGGCCGGCCTGTCCGGTTTTCCACAGATCACACTGCCCGTCGGCTCGGTCGCCGGCGCCCCGTTCGGCCTGTCGCTGCTTGGCCCTTCCGGCAGCGACATTGCCCTGATACGGCTCGGCCGGAAACTTCTCGACGCGGCACGAAAGGCCTGACCATGGACACACTGACGCGCATGCGCGCCTTCATCGACGTGGTCGAGGCCGAGGGCTTTTCCGCGGCGGCGCGCAAGATCGGCCGCTCCAAGGCCTTGCTGTCGAAATATGTGCGCGAGCTGGAGGACGAACTCGGCGCTTTGCTGCTCAACCGCACCACGCGCCAGTTCTCGATGACCGAGGCCGGCCACACCTATTACCGGCGCGCCTCGGAGATCGTGCGCGAGGTCGACAGCCTGGCCGACGCGGTGCGCGAATCCTCCGGCGACGTGCGCGGCCGGATCAAGCTGTCGGCGCCGCGCACCTTCGCCGACGCGCCGATCGGCCAGTCGCTGATCGACTTCGCCAAGCAGCATCCCGACATCGTGCTCGACATCCAGCTCGACGACCGCTTCGTCGATCTGGTCGAGGAAGGCTTCGACCTTGCGGTGCGTATCTCGCGGCTGGAGAACTCGTCGCTGATCGCCAGGCGTCTGGCGCCATTTTCGATAAAGCTCTGCGCCTCCCCCGAACTGATCGCCAAGCATGGCACGCCGACACGGCCGCAGGATCTCAGCCGCATGCCTTGCATCGTCGACACCAATGGCCGCGGACTGAACAACTGGCCGTTCAAGGGCGACAATGGCGATCCGGTCAGCGTTTCGGTGTCAGGTCCGATCGAGGTCAACAGCCCGATGACGGCGAGAGCCGCGGCCGTGTCCGGGCTGGGATTCACCGTCCTGCCGGATTTCATTGCCGCGCCCGATCTCGCGAGCGGCCGGCTGGTGTCGGTGATGGATGACCGTATCCTGTCGGGCGGCGGCATCTTCGCCGTCTACCCGCACCGCCGCTATCTGCCGGCCAAGGTCCGCGTTTTCGTCGACTTCCTGGTGCAGTGGTTCAGGACGCGTGAAGTTGCCTGACCCACTTCAGCCGAGCAGCGGTCCCAATTTCGCCCCCTTTCTGGTAACTCTCGGCAACTCTTCCGAGGCCTAGGGAATCGCGACCGAGAATGCACCTGAAACGGCACGCAATCATGCTGGCTTCGGCCTTGGCGGCTAGCTTTGCCGCCACTGGACCCGCTTACGTGCATCCACACGTCTTCGCCGAGGCTCGCCTCGATGTGATCCTCTCCCCCGATCACCAAAGCGTGAAGGCTCTGCGTCATCTCTGGCGCTTCGACGACCTGTTTTCCTCGACGGTGATGATGGAATTCGACAAGAACTCCGACCTGAAGCTCGACGACAAGGAGCTGAAGGAAGTCGCCGACACCGTTCATGCCTCGCTGGCGGAGTTCAACTACTTCCAGCTCGTCACCGTCGACGGCAAGGACGTGGCGATGACGCCGCCGCCGCATCTGATGGCCAATTTCGACAACGACCAGCTGATCATCCTGTTCGAGTCCGAACCGAAGGTGCCGATCAAGCTCAACGGCAAAATCGATATCGGCGTCTACGATCCGACATTCTACACGGCGATCGACTTCACCGAGGACTCCAACATCACGGTCGAAGGCCTGCCCTCGAACTGCACCAGCAAGGTGGTCCGTCCCGACCCCGACGAGGCCATCAAGGAAAACCAGAAGACCCTCACCGATGCCTTTTTCAATGACCCGACCGGCACCGATATGAGCAAGATCTTCGCCACCAAGCTCGAACTGACCTGTCAGCCAGAAGGATGAAGCCGGTGACGAAACCGTCCCTGCGTTTGGCATTCGGCCTGTTGGCCCTCACAGTCGCCATGATGCATTTCGCCGACGCGGCTCATGCCCAGAGTTCGCTCGGCATCGGCGTCAATGACGGCATGGCGCCCACCACCGGCCCGTTCGCCCATATCCTGATGTGGATCAATCTCAGGCAGCAGGAATTCTACCGCGCGCTGGCAACGGCGATGAAGGCGATGCGCCAGGACGGCAGCAAGATCTGGATACTCGTCGGCCTGTCCTTCGCCTACGGTATTTTCCATGCCGCCGGCCCCGGTCACGGCAAGGCGGTGATCTCGTCCTACATGGTGGCCAATGAAGTGGCGTTGCGGCGCGGCATCCTCTTGTCCTTCGTCTCGGCGCTGCTGCAGGGCCTGACCGCGGTCGCGGTGATGGGGGTCGCCTATTTCGTCCTGCGCGGCACCTCCGTCTCGATGACGGACGCAGCCTGGTTCATGGAGATCATGAGCTTTGTCTTCGTCACCCTGTTCGGCGCCTGGCTGCTGTGGCGCAAACTCGGCCCCGCCGTCCTGCGTCTGTTCGGCAAGGGCCCGGCCTACAGCCTGTCGGCGGCTCATGCCGGCCATTCTCACGCCGGTCATTCTCATGGGGGTCATTCTCATGGGGGTCATTCGCACGGCGCGCATTCGCATGCCGGCCATTCCCATGCAGCTCACAGCCATTCGGCGCATGCCCATTCGCACGCGCTGCACGCGCATGACCATGTGCACGGCCCTTCGCACGATCATCACGATCATCACGATCATGCCGAACACGATCATGCTCATCACGATCACGCGGCCGGCGAAGTCTGCGACACCTGCGGCCATTCGCACGCACCCGATCCGGCGCTGCTGTCAGGCGACCGCTTCGACTGGCGCACGGCCTGGACAGCGGTGGCGGCGGTCGGCATCCGCCCCTGCTCCGGCGCGCTGATCGTGCTCAGCTTCGCCCTGCTCAACGGCCTCTGGCTCGGCGGCCTGCTGTCGGTGCTGGCAATGTCGCTGGGCACCGCCATCACCGTTTCGGCACTGGCGACGCTGGCGGTGACCGCCAAGAACTGGGCGGTCTATTTCGCCGGCGACGGCCGCATGGGCAACCGCATCCACTCGATCGTCGAGATCGGCGGCGCCGCCTTCGTGTTCCTGTTCGGACTGCTGCTGCTGTCGGCAAGCCTGGCGAGCGGCGGATGATGCCCGACGCCACGAGGGTCGGAGTTTAACCCGCGATCTTGCCGCCGAGCTCATCCTCGATGTGAGCGCGGATGATCTCGTCAAAACTCTTTTCGGCGCTGAAGCCGAGCTCCCGCGACCGCTTTGCCTCGAAGCGCGTCGGCCAGCCCTTGACGATCGCCCAGATCGTGTC
>NZ_RZRR01000506.1:0-4117 GCF_003998555.1 Mesorhizobium sp. M7A.F.Ca.CA.002.09.1.1
GCCTTGCAGGATCGGGCGACAGCATGCGCAACTCGCCATTCACCGAACAGTCGATCCGCGCGATGCTCGAAAACCTCGGCATCGCCACCGAAGGCGGCAGCGCGCGCGCCAAGAATGTCGCCGCCGTCATCGTCACCGCCAACATGCCGCCCTACGTGCAGTCGGGCGCCCGCATCGACATCGACGTCTCCTCGATGGGCGACGCGACCTCGCTTTCCGGCGGCACGCTGATCATGACGCCGCTGAAGGCGGCGGACGGCGAAATCTATGCCGTCGGCCAGGGCTCGGTCATCGTGTCCGGCTTTACCGCGCAAGGACAGGCCGAGCAGCTGACGCAAGGCGTGCCAACCGCCGGCCGCGTGCCCAACGGCGCCATCGTCGAGCGTGCCGTCCAAGCCGAATTCGACGATCAGGCGATCCTGACGCTGCAGCTGCGCAATCCTGATTTCTCGACCGCTATCCGCATCGCGGACGCCATCAACGACTACACCGGCCAGCGCTTCGGCATGCGGGTGGCGGCCGAGCGCGATTCGCGCACCGTCCAGATCAGAAGGCCGAAGGGTGTCTCGGCGGCGCGCTTCTATGCCGAAATCGAGAATTTGGTGGTCGAATCCGACACGCCGGCCCGTGTCGTGATCGACGAGCGCACCGGCACCATCGTCATCGGCAATGATGTCAAGATCTCACGGGTCGCCATCAGCCACGGCACGCTCACCGTGCGCATCACCGAAGCGCCGCGCGTCGTCCAGCCCGAGCCCTTCTCCAAGGGCGAGACCGCGATCGAACCGTTCACCGCCATCGACGCCAGCCGGCCCGACGCCCGCGTTGCCGTGCTTGACGGGCCCGATCTCCAGACCCTCGTTTCCGGCCTCAACCGCCTCGGCGTCAAGCCGGACGGCATCATCGCCATTCTGCAGGGCATCAAGTCGGCCGGGGCCCTGCAGGCCGACCTGGTTCTGCAATAGGCGATGCCGATGAAGCGCTCCTTCCCACGCCACGACAGACGCCGCAAAGCCGCGATCCTGCTTGCGACCGCTTTTCTCGCGGCTCTGCCCTTTGCCGGCGGCACCGCGCGCGGCGAGGAGACGGTCCGCCAGGTCCTGCCGGGAGCACAGGTGGCGGCGGCGCCGCAGCAACTGACACGGGAAAAGGCGCCGGACCAAAGCGAGATCGAGCGCTTCTGCTCAAACATCGCCGATGCCGCCCGCAACCGCCGCTATGTCCTGCAGGCGCAGGAACTGAAGCAGCTCCAGGCTGGCATTGACGAGCGCATGAAAGCTCTTGATGCAAAGAAAGCTGAATACGAGACCTGGCTGAAGCGGCGCGAGGTTTTCCTGGCCCGGGCCGAGGACGGCGTCGTCCAGATCTACGCCGGTATGAAACCCGACGCCGCCGCCGAGCGGCTGGCCATCGTCAACGCCGACCTGGCTGCGGCTATATTGATGAAGCTCGATTCACGCAAGGCGAGCGTCATCCTCAACGAAATGGACCAGAAGGCGGCGGCGACGCTCACCGGCATTATGGCCAGCGCAGCCCGAAGGGTAGATCCGTCATGATCCGGAAGATGCTTGTCCTGTGCGCGGTTACTACCATGCTGTCCGGTTGCGGAACCAACCTCAAGGAGGTCGGCAGAGAGCCGGCCCTGTCCCCGGTCGGCTCCGGCATCGATGGCGGCAGCACCGGCTCGCTCTATCGATATCCGCAAACGCCGCCAGCGCCGGTCAAGAAATTCTCGTTGTGGGACGACCGCCAGAGCCGGCTGTTCACCGACCCGCGGGCGCTGTCCCAGGGCGACATCCTGACGGTCAAGATCAAGATCAACGATCGCGCCAACTTCAAGAACCAGAACGACAGGAGCCGCACCGCCAATCGCAAGCTCGGTTATGACCTCAGCGCGCAGTGGGACAAGTGGAGCACCGCCGGCAAGGGCGCCGGGGCGCTCACCTCCACCACCGACACGACGGCTGACGGCGAGATCAAGCGCTCGGAAACGCTTGAACTCAATGTCGCGGCGATCGTCACCGATGTGCTGCCCAACGGCAATCTGATGATCACCGGATCGCAGGAAGTGCGCGTCAATGCCGAGCTCAGGGTGCTGACGCTCGCCGGCATCGTGCGGCCGGCCGATATCGGCGCCGAAAACACCATCCCCTACGAACGCATCGCCGAGGCCCGCATCTCCTACGGCGGACGCGGTCGCATCACCGAGGTCCAGCAACCTGCCTACGGCCAGCAGATCCTCGACCAGGTTCTTCCGTTCTAGGATCGGGGCAGGTCGCCGTGGCAAATATTGAACAGGTTCAGCCGCGCAAGGGTCCCTCCCCTGTCATTCAGGCCGGCATGCTGCTGCTTGTGACGGCGGCCGCCATTGGCGTGGGTTGGATGTCCGGCGGTTATCTCAAGGGCGTCGGCGCACCGGCGTCGGTACCGGTCGCGCCTGAGAACGAAGGTAAGATCATGCAGCCCGCCGCAGCCGAGCAACCAGGCCTGGGCCCGATGCTTGTCGTGCTGGCGCCGATCACCACCAACATCGCCTCGCCTGCCGGCACCTGGATCAGGATGGAGGTGTCCGTCGTCTATGACGCGCCGCAGCCACAGGCAATGTCGGATGACATCCACCAAGATCTCCTGGCCCTGGTGCGCACGTTGAAGATGCATCAGATCGAGGGAGCCAGCGGCTACCAGCACCTGAAGGCCGACCTCGAAGAACGCGCCGCGATCCGCAGCCAGGGTCACGCCAAACAGGTACTCATCAGGACATTGCTGCTCGAATGAGAAAGTTCCTTCTCGCCACCGCCATGATCGCCGCCGCCACCTCCATCGCGGCGGCTCAGCAGCTCGATCTCGGCGGCATCGGCAAGGCTGACGGCACCACCGTCGGCTACATCATCCAGATGTTCGGCCTGCTGACTGTTCTGTCGGTCGCGCCGGGCCTGCTGATCATGGTGACCAGCTTCACCCGCTTCGTCATCGCCTTCTCGATCCTGCGCGCCGGCATCGGCCTGCAGTCGACACCGGCAAACCTCATCCTGATTTCGCTGTCGCTGTTCATGACCTTCTATGTCATGGCGCCGACCTTCGATCAGGCCTGGAACACCGGCGTCAAGCCGCTGATGGACAACCAGATCACCCAGACCGAAGCCTTCGACAAGATTTCCGATCCGTTCCGCACCTTCATGCTGCACAATGTGCGTGACAAGGATTTCGACCTCTTCGCCGATCTCGCCCGCGAGCGCGGCCAGACCGTTTCGCGCGACACCGTCGACCTGCGCATCCTGGTGCCCGCCTTCATGATCTCGGAGATCCGGCGCGGCTTCGAAATCGGCTTCCTGATCGTGCTGCCATTCCTGGTCATCGACCTGATCGTCGCCACCATCACGATGGCGATGGGCATGATGATGCTGCCGCCCACGGTGGTGTCGCTGCCGTTCAAGATCCTGTTCTTCGTCCTGATCGACGGCTGGAACCTGCTTGTCGGCAGCCTGGTGCGCTCCTTCAACTGACTCTGCCGCGCCGGCTCGAAATTCCAGCAATATATTTTCGATTAACCGTCCGGTTTAGCCCTTTGGTAGGGACTTGCCCGCATATTCGCTCGCAGATGGCGGGTGATCGATTTCAGAGATCATTGGCATGATGCCGCACCGTCATACCGGGAGGCCCGGTATGTCAAAAAAACACCTGTAAAAACCAAGGTACGAGTACCATGTCCAGCATCATGACGAACTCCGCCGCGTTGACGGCTCTGCAGAGCCTTAACGCCACCAGCAAATCCCTCCAGGACACCCAGGCCCGCATCTCGACCGGTTATCGCGTCTCGCAGGCCTCAGACAACGCCGCTTACTGGTCGATCGCCACCACGATGCGCTCCGACAACCAGGCAATGTCCACCGTTTCGGACGCTCTCGGCCTCGGCGCCTCGAAAGTCGACACCGCCTATACCGGCATGAACAGCGCGATCTCCACCATCAACCAGATCAAGGCAAAGCTGCTGGCTTCCTACGGCCAGACGGACGCCTCGAAGGAAAAGACCCAGACCGAAATCACCGCTCTTCAGGCGCAGATGAAGTCCTACGCCGACGGCGCCACCTTCTCCGGCACCAACATGCTGTCCGTAGAC
>NZ_RZRR01000507.1:0-4116 GCF_003998555.1 Mesorhizobium sp. M7A.F.Ca.CA.002.09.1.1
CCCTCGCCCCGCCCCAGCACGTAGCCGAGGATGGCGTAGTTGATCAGCGAAAAGGGGGCTGCAAGCAGCCTGATCCTGATGTAGACGCCCATCGCCTCGCTGACGCGCGGTTCGGCGCCCATGAATTTTTGCCCGGCGATGGCGACCAGCGGCGCAAGGGCAGCGAGCACGATGCCGGCGATAACCGCGATCAGCACGGCGCGCCAGAACACCGCCTGTTCCTCCAGGGCATCGCCACGCCCGAACGCCTGTGCGACAAGGCCGGTGGTGCCCGAGCGCAGGAAATTGAAAGAGGTGAAGACGACGTCGAAGATCAATGCGCCGGCCGCCAGGCCGCCAAGCAAGGCGGCATCGCCGAACTGGCCGACGACAGCCGTGTCGACCAGGCCGAGCATCGGCGTCGTCAGATAGGCTAGCGTCATCGGCACCGCGATGGCGAGCACGGAGCGGTTGGTGACGACAAATGATCCGGAGTGAATCGGCGATCCCGAGAGGATCGGGGATCCGGCGTCGGCTGGGGTTGCACCTTTGTCCAAGGATTGCTGCCTTGCTGATTGCGGCTTGATGGAACCGTCGATGTGCCCCATTTTCCGGCCACCGCGCAATCACCTATCCCTTGACGGCCAACCGAAATCCCGGTCTGGCGTGAGCCAGCCGGATACGAGTTCATGCCTCTGCAGATCGTCCATCATCCCGACTACGACGCCGGCTTCGCCGTCAACCATCGCTTTCCGATGAGCAAATATCCCCTGCTGATGGAGGCGCTGCGGACACGCGGCCTCGCCGGCCCCGAGGCGCTCAGCACCGCCGAACCGGCGCCGGCTTCATGGCTGGAGCTTGCCCATGCGGCGGACTATGTCGACCAGGTCGTCAACTGCCGCGTGCCCGAAAAGATCGAACGCGAGATCGGTTTTCCGATCGGCCCCCGCGTCTCGCTGCGCGCGCAGCTTGCCACCGGCGGCACGGTGCTGGCGGCGCGGCTGGCCTTGCGCCACGGTATCGCCTGCAACACTGCCGGCGGCAGCCACCATGCGCGGCGCGCGCAAGGCGCGGGCTTCTGCACCTTCAACGATGTCGCCGTCGCCGCATTGGTGCTGCTGGCCGAAGGCGCGGCACGAAACATCCTGGTCGTCGATCTCGACGTGCACCAGGGCGACGGCACGGCGGATATTCTCGCCGATGACCCGCGCGTGTTCACCTTTTCCATGCATGGCGACCGCAACTACCCCGTGCGCAAGATCGCCTCCGACCTCGATGTCGCGCTGCCCGATGGCACGGGTGACGCTGCCTATCTCGAGAGGCTCGCCGCCATCCTGCCGGAGCTGTCCGCCCAGGCGCATTGGGACATCGTGTTCTACAATGCCGGCGTCGACGTCCATGCAGATGACCGGCTTGGCAGGCTGTCGCTGTCGGATGACGGTCTGCGCGCCCGTGACGACATGGTCATCAGCCATTTTCGCGCGCAGGGCGTTCCGGTCTGCGGCGTCATCGGCGGTGGCTATTCCACCGATGTGCCCGCCCTTGCCGCGCGCCACGCCATCCTGTTCGAGGTCGCCGCAGGCTACGCCCGGTAGTTCTTCAAGCATGATCTCGGGACAAACGGTTTCCGTTTGTCCGAGAAAACCGGTTCCCACTTTTCGGGATCATGCTCTACTTCCGGTAGTTGGCAAGCCTGAGCAGGATGAAGGCCGGCACGACGATAGCCGCGCCCAGCAGGATATAGCCGAGGAAGCGGTCGATGGCGTGGAAGCCGAGATTCCACAGGTCCATGAAGAACTTCCGGATGCCGTAGAGCACATCCATCGGCGACCAGCCGAAGGCATTCATGACCAGGCCGACGAGGAAAGACACCACCAGCAGTTTCAGGATCACCTTGAGCGGCGAGTCGCCAAGAAAGCGCGTCAGTGCGGACAAGGCTCGTCTCCCGATTGAGGCACCCAGGCTCGAGGGCGTCGGCCAGACATACGCACTTGGCTTGTCCGCTTCAAGCCGGGAGTTTTGCGGGATGCCAACGGCCTGCACCGCGCGATTGCATGGCAGGCTTGTGCTGCCAAACGGACTAAACCCGCGCCAGACTGTTAAATTTGCGTAAACAACATCGCTTTAATTTATTGAAAACAAAGCGAAAAACCTTCATTTTTCGATTTCCCGCAATGTGCGTGCAATTTTCGCCTGCGAGACGGTCGGCGTCTTTCAGGCGATTGGCCGCGCGGGCGATCTGACCCCCTACCACAACTGGCGAAAGCCAGTCCCAGGACCGCGCAACCATCCCTGAAAGACACCAAATCGGAGCCCGACCGCCTCAACGGTCGAGTTCTTCGGGAAACCTGCGCATCGATTGCCGGATGCGCGCGTGTGTTGGAGTAATGCAGTGTTCTCTCAAGCAAAGATCATCCTGACGGCAAGTGCCCTTGCCATGTACCTCCTGGGGCCGGCGATGGCCGCCGACCTTTCGCCCGCCTACAATGATCCCCCCGCGTTCCAGTGGAGCGGCGCCTATGTCGGCGTGCATGGCGGCACGGCGTTCACCGGGATGCCGAACCCGTTTGCCGGCAGGAATGGTCTCAGCGGCGGCGTTCAGGCCGGCTACAACCAGCAGATGGGTCCAGCGGTTCTCGGTGCCGAGATCGAGGGCTCCTATCTGGGCGGCGCCGAGCACGACGTCCGGGGCGGCAAGATCAAGGAAAAATGGCGCGGTGCCGCCAAGGCCAAGGCCGGCTTGAGCTTCGACCAGACGCTGCTGTTTGGAACCGGCGGCGTCGCCATGACCAAATTCGACAAGGGCGACAAGGTGAACGATATCGACGGATGGAAACTCGGCTATCTGGTCGGCGGCGGCATCGAGCAGGGTTTTGCCGGCGGCCTCTCGGCCAAGGTCGAATATGACTATGTGCGCACCCCAGGCGTCGAAACGACGTCCGCCCTGGGCAAATCCAAGGCGACGATCGGCAGCCATGAACTGAAGGCCGGCATCAACTACCGGTTCTAGGGCAGGCCATGGGTTCCGTTGAACCTGTTCTGTATTCTGCTTGAACGACCTTGCGCGGCGCCCGGATGCAACGGGGCCGCGCGATTGCTTTGCCTCCATCCGCACCGTCATCGACGCATGTCGGCAGACCGCATTTGGGTGCCAGGTCCTGCGTAATGCCGATGCAATCTTCACGTCCTAAAGCGCGTCGCATCGAAACGGATCATGCGGCCCGCTTCAGGTTTTGTTTTGTGCATGTCGTTGTCCCAAAACCGGGACCGCTTTTGGGCGACATGCATTCGGTGCCGCGGATGACCTTGATGACGGGAATCGGATATGTCCAAACGCAGCGCAAACCATCTGGTGTGGATCTCCAAGGCGTTCTTCATCGCGATCGTGCTGGTGCTGACGGGATGCGCCTCCGACATCATGAAGAACTACATCGGGCAACCGGTCGAATCGGTCATTCTGGACTACGGGCCGCCGACCGCCGTCGTTGATCTCGGCCGGGGCGAGCGGGCCTATCAGTGGCGGAAAATATCCACCAATGCGGTTTCCGGAAGCTCCAGCGGCGAAGTTCGCCACACAAAACACGGAACCGTCTACGAAGAAACCGAAACGCCTGGCTATATCGAGCGCCAGGAATGCTTCTATACGTTCTATGCCCGCGCCTCGGGCGGCAGATGGTTCATCACCAATTTTCGTCAACCGAAGCTGGAATGCGAATGAATTGCCACAGCGTGCCGGCTGCCTGTGACGGAGAGTGCGCATGCGCATCCTGCTGATCGAGGACGAGCCGGAAATGGCCTCGGTGCTGAAGACCGCGCTCGAGCGCCAGGACATCATCGTCGACCATGCCGCGACACTGGCGGATGCCGAAGCCGTGGCGCGGCTCGGCCACCATGACGCGGTGGTGCTGGACCGCCGGCTGCCGGATGGCGATGGCCTCAGCCTGATCCCGCGCCTGCGGGCCTTGCATCTGGACGTGCCGGTGATCGCGTTGACGGCGCTCAGCGGGCTCGACGATCGCGTGGCGGGGCTCGACGCCGGCGCCGACGACTACATGGTCAAGCCGTTCGCCACGGTGGAACTGGTCGCCAGGCTCAATGCCTTGCACCGGCGTTCGTTCACCACGCGTGCCAATCAGG
>NZ_RZRR01000508.1:0-4106 GCF_003998555.1 Mesorhizobium sp. M7A.F.Ca.CA.002.09.1.1
AGGTGCTGCCGCTCGACGAGCCGCTCGGCGCGTTGGACAAGAAGCTGCGCGAAGAGACGCAGTTCGAACTGATGGACCTGCGGCAGAATCTCGGCCTGACCTTCGTCGTCGTCACCCACGACCAGGAAGAGGCGATGACCATGGCCGATCGCATCGCCATCATCGACAAGGGCGAGGTGATGCAGGTGGCAACGCCGGCCGAAGTTTACGAGGCGCCGGGATCGCGTTTCGTCGCTGGCTTCGTCGGCAACGTGAATATGTTCGAGGGCAAGATCGCGCGTGGCGAGGCGGGCAGCGCCTGCATAGACGCCGGCAACGGCATCACCATCCGCACCGACAATGCCGGCACCGCCGGGGCCGGGACGGCCGTCACCTTCGCCATCAGGCCCGAAAAGATCAAGGTGTCGTCGAAGAAGCCGGCCGAGGCCGTCAACGCCATCGAGGGCGAGGTCTACGACATCGCCTATCTCGGCGACATGACCGTCTATCATGTCAGGCTGGACGACGGCCAGGTGGTGCGCGCCAGCACCATGAACGCGGCCCGCATCACCGAGGATCCGTTGAGCTGGAACGACCGCGCCTGGGTTTCCTTCCGGCCCGACGCCGGCGTCGTGCTGACGCGGTAGGGGGCGACCATGTCGAGCGCCGCCGTCACCACAGCATCAGCCTCTCCGGCATCCAATGCCGGCAGATCCATCCTTGCCAGGCTGGGTGCTGCCTTCGTTGGCCGACTGGTCATCATCATCCCGTATGTCTGGCTGCTGTTCTTCTTCCTCATTCCGTTCGTCATCGTCTTCAAGATCTCGCTGTCGCAGACGGCGATCGCCATTCCGCCCTATACGCCGGCGCTCGATTTCAGCGGCGGTATCTCAGGGTTCCTGGCTCAGCTGAAACAGCTCAGCCTCGACAACTACACCTGGCTGACGCAGGACGCGCTCTACTTCAACGCCTATGTGACCAGCGTCATCATCGCCGCGGTCTCGACGGTCCTGACATTGCTCGTCGGCTACCCCATCGCCTACGGCATGGCGCGCGCGCCGGCGACGATCCGCCCGACCTTGCTGATGCTGGTCATCCTGCCGTTCTGGACCTCGTTCCTGATCCGCGTCTACGCCTGGATCGGCATTCTCAAGCCCGAAGGGCTGCTCAATCAGCTGCTGCTCGCCACCGGCATCATCCACCAGCCGCTGATCATCCTCAACACCTATACGGCGATCTTCATCGGCATCGTCTATTCCTACCTGCCGTTCATGGTGCTGCCGCTCTATTCCGCTCTCGAGAAGATGGACTATTCGCTGATCGAGGCGGCCAAGGATCTCGGTTGCCCGCCGACCAGTGCGTTCTGGAAAATCACCTTCCCGCTGTCGCTGCCCGGCGTCATCGCCGGTTGTCTGCTGGTGTTCATTCCGGCTGTCGGCGAATTCGTCATTCCCGATCTGCTCGGCGGATCGCAGACGCTGATGATCGGCAAGACGTTGTGGAACGAGTTCTTCGCCAATCGCGACTGGCCGGTATCGTCGGCCGTGGCCGTCATCCTGCTGTTGCTGCTGATCGTGCCGATCATGCTCTTCCAGCGGGCTCAGGCGCGCGCTCAGGAAATGGACAGGTGACCTCATGAACGCCACCTGGAGCCGCTTCAACATCACCTCGATCGTGCTTGGCTTTGCCTTTCTCTACCTGCCGATCGTGCTGCTCATCGTCTTCTCGTTCAACGAATCGAAACTGGTCACGGTCTGGGGCGGTTTCTCGACCAAATGGTACGTCTCGCTGTTCCACAACCAGGGTCTCATGGACGCGACCTGGGTGACGGCGCGTGTTGGCCTGATCTCGGCCACGGTTGCGACGGTGCTGGGCACGCTGGCGGCACTCACCTTGACCCGCTACACGCGCTTCAAGGGCAGGGTGCTGTTTTCCGGCATGGTCTTTGCGCCGCTGGTCATGCCGGAAGTCATCACCGGCCTGTCGCTGCTGCTGCTCTTCGTCGCCGTCGGGCTCGACCGCGGCTTCCTCACCGTGACGCTCGCCCACATCACGCTGACCATGTGCTTCGTCGCCGTGGTCGTGCAGTCGCGGCTCATGACTTTCGACCGCTCGCTGGAGGAAGCCGCGATGGATCTTGGCGCCACGCCGGTGAAGACCTTCTTCCAGATCACATTGCCGGTCATCATGCCGGCGATCGTCTCCGGCTGGATGCTGGCTTTCACCCTTTCGCTCGACGATCTGGTCATTGCCAGCTTCACCTCGGGGCCGGGCGCGACGACGCTGCCGATGAAGATCTACAGCCAGGTTCGCCTCGGCGTGACGCCGGAAATCAACGCCGCCTGCACCATCCTGATCGCCGTCGTGGCGATCGGCGTCATCATCGCCTCGCTTGCCAACAAGCGGCGTGAGGTGCAGCGCCAGCTCGACGAGCAGGCCGCGCAACGCGGCTGAAGACGAAAACGCGACCGCTTATTCCCCCGAAACGCCGCGGCTGATCGGGGAAATGAACGGCGTGCTCCAGGTTCCGCCGACGAAGAACGACGACTGGTTGGGGCCTTGCTGGCCGTTGGCCTGCGTTGCCGCCTGATCCGGCTGAATGACGCCGCCGGACAAGGCCAGTCCGCGCCCGGCGTAGGACGCGATGCCGGACAGCCAGATCTTGTACTTCGCTGAATTGGCCTCGGCCTTGTCGATTCGCGCCACGCCCTTCGAAATGGTTGCCTTGATCTCGGCACCGTCGATCGGCAATGTTGCGTCGGAGACATCGTCGAGCGCGAAGAAGCCGCCCTGTTCGGTATGTTTGAGGAAGGCCGGCAGGTTGAGCTTGCTCAACGCACCCGGCCCGAAGGTCGCCGAGACCGAGCCGTCGGCATTGTCGAAGATGGAATCCCAGGTTCTGCCCGGCCCCTTGAGGATCACCGAGACGGTGCCCGTGCCGACCGGCACCAGCCGCGTCATCCCTGCCGCCGTGCCGAAAGCACCGCCGTCGATGTCGGACGCCAGAAGGCGGATTTCGACTTGCGAGCCTTCCGGCTTGCGATCGAAGCGAAGGCTGGTCTGGATGTTGCCGCCGAAGGCCGAGGCATCGGAGATGTCGAAGACGGACAGACCATCCTTGACCTGTGCGGTGGCGGCGACGTCGGCGAGCTGGATCGGCCCCGCCGTGGCGTGCGCCGCCGACAGCCTGAGATCGAGATTGATCTTGTCGGCGAAACTTGTGTCGATTTCGCCAGGCCCCGCCCCTCCGGTCGGCACCAGCGGGGTGAAGGCCGACAGAAACGATCTGAGGTCGAGCGTGTCGAAGGCGAGCGTGCCGGAGATCACCGGTTGTGCTTCACCAAGCGAGAGGTCCAGCGCACCCATCCCCGGATTGTTGTCGAGTGCAATCGCCGTGTTGTCGAACTTGACGCGCCCGCCGGTCGCGGTGATCTTGCTCGAAATGCTGACCGAGCCGATCGCCGCACCCGGAGCGATGCCGGCCTGCGACCATTCCAGGACACGCCGCAGCGAGGGTGCCGAGAACTTCGCTTGACCGTCGAAATAGGTATTTTCAGACATGCTGGCCGTGCCGTCGAACGAGAAGGTGGCGGGCGCCGCCTTGAAGGACAGTGTCAGCGGCGCCGTGCCGCCGGCAAACAGCACAAGCGGTTTGGCCGAGGCGACGTCCAGCGCGACGCTTTCGCCCCGCCAGATGCCGGTTGCCGACAGCGTCGCATTGCTGTTCATCGCCGCCCAATTTGCCTGACCGTTCAAACTGCTCAGGATCTCGACGTCCTTGCCGCCGATGGAGGCTACCATGCGGCCGTCACGAAACTCGACCGTGCCGAAGGTGTCGGTAGGCAGCTTGTCGAGGTCCGGTTTGGCGGGGTCGGCGTTGACCAGGCCGCGCGCCGTGTCGATGGAGCGCGTGATGCGCCCGCCGGTCGGGACAGCGGGCAGGAAAAGGCCGGCAGGCGTGCGCTGGACCCGGATCGTCGGCCGCACCAGCCGCGCCGTCGAAAACACCACGTCGCCGCGCAAGGCCGCCATGGCGGAAAGGTCGACCTCGACCCGTTCTGCCTCGACCACCGGCGGCGCCTCGGTGTCGGTCCATTGTGACAGCGTCACATCGGTCAGGATGGCGC
>NZ_RZRR01000509.1:0-4103 GCF_003998555.1 Mesorhizobium sp. M7A.F.Ca.CA.002.09.1.1
ATCGGGAGCCAGCGGATCGATCAGTGCCGTCACGCCGGGAGCGGCCATCTGGATCAGGCACAGGATCGGCCAAAACGTCGTTTCTCGAATGAATTCGGTGTCGACAGTGACGAAATCCGACTTTTCGAAAGCGGCGAGAACGGTCTCGAGTTCTTTCTGGGTGGTGATGACGTGCATCAAATCGCTTTTGGCAGGAGTAAGGTCTTCCTAGATTTCAGCCGCCGGGGCTTTCGTCAAGCTTTGGCACCGCCATCATGAGGTTCCCGGACCGTCGGAATCGCCGTTTCTCCTGGCCAGCCGCGCGAAAACCGTCGAAGTGCGCAGGAGCGCAATGAAGCGGCCGCGCCTGCCCGCCGGCACGCCGGACCGAGCCTGCATGCGGTAGAGGATGACAGCGATGAAGATCGCATAGACCACCGCGCTGAATACAAACAGGGCGCCCGGTCCGAAATATTGCATCGCCGTCGAGGCGGCGAACGGGCCGCCGATCGCGCCGAAGGAATAGAACAGCATCAGCGCCGCGTTGATCAGCACGAACTCGCCGGTGTCGGCGCGATCGTTGGAGTGGGCCGCCGACAACGAATAGAGCGGCATGGCGAAACAGCCGAAGATGAAGACGAGGACGAAGTTGAGCAGCGGATTGCTACCGGCGATGAACACCAGCGCCAGCGCCGAAAGCATCGCGCAGCAGGTCGTCATCAGCAGCACCCGGCGCCGGTCCCAGCGGTCGGAGAGGTAGCCGAGCGGATACTGGATGATGGCGCCGCCGAAGATGCCGACGCTGACGAAGGTCACGACATCGGCGACCGACATGCCGATCTGCTCGGCATAGACCGGGGACAAGGTGCGAAAGGCGCTGTTGGTGACGCCGACGGCGATGCAGCCGAAGCAGCCCAGCGGCGAAATCCGCCAGACGCGCGCCAGGTCGAGCTTGACCTCTTCGGGTGGTGTCGGGTTGGAGCGGTCGCCGAGCGACACCGGCACCAGCGACAGCGTGATCATCATCGACATGATGGCGAAGATAGCGAAACCGCCAGCGCCGAAGATCGGGATCAGGAACTGGGCTGATGTCACCGAACCGATGTCGACCATCCGGTAGATCGCCAGCACGCGTGCCCGATCGTGATTGCTGACGCCGGAATTCAGCCAGCTTTCGACGATGGTGAACAGCCCGGCGAAGCAGAAGCCGCCGGCAAGACGCACCGCGCACCACATCACCGGATCGATGACCAGCACCAGGAGCAAGGTGCCGACTGAGGCGATTGCCGCCAGCGCCGAAAATGCCCTGATATGGCCGACCGCCTTCATGATGCGGGTGATGGCTAGGCAGCCGAGCAGGAAGCCGGCGAAGTAGAAGGTGCCCATCAGGCCTATGTCGGAAGCGGAAAACCCTTCCTGCGCGCCGCGCAGCGCGATCAGCGTGCTCTGCAGCCCATTGCCGCCGAGCAGGATGCCTGCGGCGAGAAGAAGCGGGATCATCGGGCGGATGGAGGACATGAAGAGGCGATCACGTGTCGGTGATCCCTTCTTGGACCATCGCCCTGGCCAACGCCAGCAGCAATTCCCGGCAAACTACAGCGAGGATATGTCCAACTCTTCGTGGAAGGTCCAAACGCTTATGAACGGGCCGTCGTTTAGGTTCTTGCTATAGATCGTCATGATCACCTGTTGCCGTTGATCGTCGCGCGGAGGCAACTGACCGGTGATGAGCCGGAAACCGTCGGGATCTACGCCAACAGCGAATTGCTGTTCCGGGTCGATACGATCGTAGTCGATTATGAGCCGCGATCCGTCGAACTGCTCCCGCATCGATTCGTCGTTCGGAAAGTCACCATCGGAGAGGGCTTTGAACCGCGCCCAATCGTCTATGCGAGCCGCGTCAAGCAGGTTGACGATGCGGCTGCGCTCTTGAGGTGTCAGAAAGAGCTTCTGGTTTTGCATATCCTGATCTCATTTGCCGTAAACGTAGCGGTAGAGGATATCGCTATCCATTGTGCCGCCCAAGTTTACAACGGATGTCCTGTCGAAGCCGCTTGCCTTGACAAATCCGGCCTCCCATGCGCTTTTCGCGCAAATTTTGAGGCCGGGCTTGATGCTTGGCCTGCAACCCAGCACCCCGGACTTTACCAATGACAATGCACCGTTACCGCAGCCATACCTGTGCCCAGTTGAGGAAGAGCGACGTCGGCTCGACCGTTCGCCTGTCCGGCTGGGTGCATCGCGTGCGCGATCATGGCGGCCTGCTCTTCATCGACCTGCGCGACAATTATGGCCTGACCCAGATCGTCGCCGATCCGGATTCGCCTGCCTTCAAGGTCGCCGAGACCGTGCGCGGCGAGTGGGTCATCCGCGTCGACGGCGAGGTCAAGGCGCGCTTGCCCGAGACCACCAACGCCAATCTGCCGACCGGCGAGATCGAGATCTTCGCCCGCGAGATCGAGGTGCTGTCGGCGGCCAAGGAATTGCCGCTGCCGGTGTTCGGCGAGCCTGACTATCCCGAGGATATCAGGCTGAAATACCGTTTTCTCGACCTGCGCCGCGAGACGCTGCACAAGAACATCATTGCGCGGACAAAAATCATCGCCGAAATGCGCAAGCGCATGGGCGAGGTCGGCTTCACCGAATTCTCGACGCCGATCCTGACCGCGTCGTCGCCGGAAGGCGCGCGCGACTTCCTGGTGCCGTCGCGCATCCATCCCGGCACCTTCTATGCGCTGCCGCAGGCGCCGCAGCAGTATAAGCAGCTGATCATGGTGTCGGGCTTCGACCGCTATTTCCAGATCGCGCCCTGCTTCCGCGACGAGGACCCGCGTGCCGATCGCCTGCCCGGCGAATTCTACCAGCTCGACCTCGAAATGAGCTTCGTCGAGCAGGACGACGTGCTGTCGACCATGGAACCTGTCATGCGCGGGGTCTTCGAGACCTTCGCCAACGGCAAGCCGGTGACGCAGAATTTCCAGCGCATTCCCTATGATGTGGCCATGCGCAAATACGGCTCCGACAAGCCGGACCTGCGCAACCCGATCGAGATGCAGGCCGTCTCCGATCATTTTCGCGATTCCGGCTTCAAGGTGTTCGCCAACATCCTGGCCAGCGACCCGAAGGCCGAAGTGTGGGGCATTCCCGCCAAGACCGGCGGCAGCCGCGCCTTCTGCGACCGCATGAATTCCTGGGCGCAGGGCGAGGGCCAGCCGGGGCTGGGCTATATCTTCTGGCGCAAGGAGGGCGACAAGCTCGAAGGCGCCGGTCCGCTCGCCAAGAACATCGGCGAGGAGCGCACCGAGGCGATCCGCCTTCAGCTCGGCCTTGCCGATGGCGACGCCGCCTTCTTCGTTGCCGGCGACCCGAAGAAGTTCGTCTCCTTCGCGGGGGCTGCGCGCACCCGTGCCGGCGAGGAGCTGAACCTTGTCGACCGCGAGCGTTTCGAGCTGTGCTGGATCGTCGACTTCCCGTTCTTCGAGTGGAACGAGGAAGAGAAGAAGATCGACTTCGCCCACAACCCGTTCTCGATGCCGCAAGGTGGCATCGATGCGCTGAATGGCGAGGACCTGCTCGGCATCAAGGCGTTCCAGTACGACATGGTCTGCAACGGTTTCGAGATCGCCTCAGGCGGTATCCGCAACCATCTGCCCGAAACCATGGTCAAGGCGTTCGAGACGGTAGGGCTGGACCGCGCCACGGTCGAGGAGCGCTTCGGCGGCCTCTATCGTGCCTTCCAGTATGGCGCACCGCCGCATGGCGGCATGGCCGCCGGCGTCGACCGCGTCGTCATGCTGCTGCTCGGCGCCAAGAACCTGCGTGAGATCACCATGTTCCCGATGAACCAGCAGGCCTATGATCTGTTGATGAATGCACCCTCGGAAGCGAGCCCGCAGCAGCTTCGCGACCTGGCGCTGCGCGTTGCCGTGCCCAAGAAGGACGCCTGATCGCGCGCTTTGGGCGATGCTTTAAAGAACCGCCCGAACCGATTCTTTCGATTCGCTAATCCCAAGAAAAAGCCCGGCATCGCTGCCGGGCTTTTCGCATAGCGAGATCGCTTCGATCAGTCTTCGTTGGCCTTGACGGTGACACCGAGCGTCTTGGGCAGATCGAGCGGGTTGGAC
>NZ_RZRR01000050.1:0-12781 GCF_003998555.1 Mesorhizobium sp. M7A.F.Ca.CA.002.09.1.1
ATCCTGCATACCCCAGAAGCAGCCACCGGCAAGGACTGCGCGTTCGGTCGAAGTCGCCATATCACGTCTCCTCAAAGGCAAGTTTGTCTGGACATAGATGGGCATTGTCACCTGCTTCGTCCAGCGGACCGGCGGATCTGCTTCAGTTGCTCGGTCGGGCGAGGCCGTCGATAGCACCCGGCAACTGCCGCGCGCCAGGCGGAATGGCTGCGAAGCTGATCGCCACCGGCGGCGCCTTGAGCGACCAGTCGAAAAGAACGGTTTTGATCGGGATGTCGCCCACCCACGCCTGCAGATAAGATGGCACATCGCGCCCGGGCCAGACCAGCAATATGCCATGCTCGCGCAGCCGCTCCTTGGTGATCCAGGGGGCGTACTGCATGTTCAGTTCGGTGAAGATCGACGGCTTGTCATAGGCATTGAGGCCCGCCAGCGGCGCAATAAGGGCATGGCCGCCGACGATGTCGAGCCGATCGGGCGTCGCAGCGTGCCAGACAGCCTCTGCCTCATCCGAGATCTTTTGCGCCGGCCAGCAGACGGCGTCCATGCGCCCACGCAGATTGCATTTCGTCCAGCGGATGCCCGCATAGGCACCGGATATGCCGACAATGGAGATGAGCGCGCAGATCGCCAGCTTTCGCATCTCGATGGCGCCGAGGCGATGGCCCAGCAAGGCGAGCGCCACAACGCCAGCAAGATTGTACATCGGCGCGCCCCAGGCCTCGCCGGCGCCGGTGAACAGGGACGCCACCATGACGAGGATCGCCGGGCCAACCCCCATCCACAAGAGATAGACCAGCGTGCCGCGCCCGACGGGCTTTTGCGGCGCGGGCGAGCGCCGCAGCAGCCCTGATATCGCCAGCACCAGAAGAAAGCCGCAGAGCCCAGCCATCTGGACGCCGATATAATAAAAGCGGGAGCGATGAGCCACCACCCACTGATCGCGCCAGGCGGCATAGGTCAGCGGCAGGAAATCGACGCGGCAGAGTTCGGCGGCCAGTGGAGCGGCGACAGCGCCGAAAACCGCGAGCCCGAGCCATGGCCAGGGCGTGGCGAGCCGACTGCGTGCGCGTGTGTCCGACAGCAGCCAGATCGCCCCGAAAAGCAATAATAGGCCGGTGGAAAGCTTGGCATAGAGCCCGACGCCCGACACCAGCCCGAGCGCCAGCCACCAGCCCGGCCCACCACCACGGCCCGCACGCCACAACAGCCAGCAGATAGCGGCCCAGAAGGGCATCTGCGCGTAGTCATGATTGAACTGTGGGGTCGGCCAGCCGAAGAAATAGAGCGACGGCATCAGAAGCACGGCGGCCAGCGCGCGGGTTCGCCCGAGCATGTCGCGGGCCAGCAGATAGACTAGCACGAAAGTGGCCGAGATCGTTAGCTGAGCCACGAGATATTGCGGCCAGCGGAACGATCCGGTCAGAAGATGGCTGATCTCGAGCAGCCAGCCGGGAAGCTGTGGATGCTTGTAGGTCAACAGCACCCATTCGCGGCCCCACATGAAGCCTTCGACGACATCGTTGGGCGGTGACACGTCGACAAGCGCGGGCGCCACGGTCCAGCACAGGATCTGTGTCAGGCATAAAAGCGCCAGGCCGGCTTCTGGATAGCGCGTCAGCCCCTGCCAGATCGACGACTGCCGCCAGTCGCCTGGAACAGAACTGCCGACCGGCAGCCAACCGTTCATGGGTTCGTCGATTCGCGTCATGCGGTGGATAAATCACACCGGACGGTTTTTGGAACAGCCCAGAACTCGAAGCTTACGAAAATGTAAACTTGGGTGACCATGGCAAAACCAAGATTGAGGCAGAGTTTCGCGCCACCATGCCGCCTCTCTCATCATCACATGCCAGCAGGACAACAATGGAACACGCCGTCCCGGAGCGCCCTGAACATGCCGGGCACGGCGCATCGGGCGTGATCGCGGCAGGCGTCGCCTACGCCTGACCGGTTCCCGTCCCCCAAAAAGCATCCAGGATTTGATAAATGCGCCACCACCATGCCATCATCCACTACCGTGCGCTCGATTTCTGGATGGCCCGTGCGGCCGTTCTCGTCATCATCTGCCTGCAGCTTCTGGTCATCAACAATCTCTCATTCGGACCGCGCTGGCTAGCGCCCGCGCTGGAGGCCGCTCTGCTGCTGCCCTTGTCGGTGGCCACCGCCTGGACACAGGCCGCCACCCGCAAGGCGGTCGAGGACCACGAGTGGCATGCGATCGGCCAGTTTCGGGTCATGATCCGCAGAACAGCCCTGACCATGACCGCCATCATCAGCATCATGAACTGCGGTTCGCTGGTCCTGCTGGTGCGTGCCTTGCTGGAGGGCCATGCCGGCAACAGCGGCACGACGCTGCTGATCGACGCACTCAACATCTGGGTCACCAACGTCATCGTCTTTGCCTTGTGGTTCTGGAGCACCGACCGCGGCGGCCCGCCGACCTGCGGCCTCGTCAAGCTTGCGCAGGCCGATTTCCTGTTCGCGCAGATGACGTTGAACGACCGTGACCTCCGAGATTGGCTGCCCGGTTTCGTCGATTATTTCTTCCTCGCCTTCACCAATGCGACAGCGTTTTCGCCCACCGATACCTTGCCCCTTTCCCAGCGCGCCAAGCTGCTGATGATGGCCGAGGCCATGATCTCGCTGCTGACCATCGCGCTGGTCGCGGCACGCGCGGTCAACATCCTCGCTTGATCGGCCCGACACGCGAAATAGCCCGCCCGGCGCACCGGAACGGGCTATTTTGGGTTGCCTTCGACAGTTGAAATGCAGCGCCGGCCTAGTGGCGCTTGCCCAGCCTGTAGCTGTTGCCGCCCAGCAGGTTCACGCCGAGCCCGCTCAGAACGCCACCGACGATGCCGGTCTTGTTGCCGTTCAGAATGCCTGAGACGACATTGCCGCTCAGGATGTTGTTGCCGCTGAGCACGTCGTTCAGCGCGGTGATCTTGCCAAGGTCGATGGACGGCGAAACATTGATCAGGCTGCTCGAATTGCCTCCCCAGCCGCCCGAACCTCCGCACCCACAACCTGCCTCGGCGGCTCCAACGGACGATGCAACTGCGACAGCGGCGAAAATAACAGTGAACTTGTTCATGAAAGCTACTCCCGTTTGATGATGGAGATGGCTTCCGTCTTCTGTGGTCTACCTCTTGCTTAACAATATATGAACAATTCATCCGCTCAAGTCTTTATCTAGTTTCGGTGCTTCAATCAAAAATTAACAATAATCATTATGCATAACCGACATGATTAACTTGCTTATCACAACGGACGACGACGAGACCGGTCAACTCGAATGCCGCTCAGCAATGGCCGATCGGAAATGCAAAAAAGCCCGCCCCGGCGTGAGCCGAAGCGGGCAGCGGTCGGTCCTGGAAATGAGAGCCACGCCGCGCCAGGTCCACCTGTCTCGGTAATTCCGTCAGGCAGCAGCCAACAGACGACGCGGTGCCAACAGCTACTCCTCCACCCCCGGCTTGAATCTCCGCACCACAAACTCGAACAGCACGTCCGAAATCCACATCGCACAGACGCCGATCAGGAAGGCGGCCGCCAGCGTGGTGGTGTCGTCGGCGGGATCGGGCATCGGCAGGCCGGCGATCCTGGCGTAGGAGACCGCCGGCAGCGTCAGATAAGCCGCCGCAAGCGCGCCGCAGATCGGCGAGGCCACCATTTCGCGCAGCTTGTAGCGATGCCGCGACAGCGCGCGCAGAACGCCGCCGGCGAGACCCGCCGCCACGACCGGTCCCTTGATGCCGAGCAGGTCGAAAAGATCGTTCATCATGGCCTCCAGCCGCAAAATTTCTGACCCTTTTCGTTGTGAGCCAGGATCGCCGCCACCGACGCGTCGGAAAGGGCCGCCGCCTCTGCCCTTGTCGGCCGGATGGGATGCCCGGCCGCGCAGAACGATCCGCCTGATGTGGTGCAGCCGGCCAGCAGGAGCGAGAGCGCTATGATTTTGACCATCTGGCCAGCCTCCCTCTGTTGTCGTCCGGCGCCCGGCCGGCGACGGCATCGTCGATCTCCTGGGCTTCGGTGCGCGCCGCGGCGTCGGCGGCATCCTGCCTGGCCTTCTGGTTGGCCTTGCCCTTGGCGTAGGCCGTCCAGACACCGGCGAGCGCGGCGCCCATTGCCAGAAGATACGGCCAGGCCTGGCCAAGCAGCGCGAAAGCGAGTGTTCCCATCTCATGTCTCCTTGGCCGGCGCGACCATGCCGCGCGGCCCGTCACGCACCGCGTTGATGATGATCTTGGCAAGGGCAATGGCGCCGCTGATCTGAAGGGCGGTGCGGTCGCTCACGCCGAGCAGCGTCCAGTCAAAGCCGGCGAGCGCGCCGCCGCAGATGATGGCGATCAGCGTGTTGAGGAGATTGTGCAGCGCATTGGTGTTGAACCATGTCATCGAAACAGGCTTCCGAAAAAATCGGCGATCTGATGCCGGACGGCCGCGAGCGCTCCGGCCATGAGAACGAGGAGGCCGGCCACGGCAGCCGTCTTGCCGCCGGGCGTCGGCTGCTCGAGACGAACCGACGGCGCCCCATTGGCCGATGTTTCGACCCTGGGCGGCGCCGCCGCGGTCACCGGTGCGGCGGGGCGCTGCGCCGACATCAGCAGGGCCTGAACCCGCACCGACCTGACCCGATCCGACCAGCCGCGCCCGAATGTTGCCCATGTCGGCAACCGCTTCAGGAACGCCAGCCGCGCATCGCAAAGTGCATCGATGGTCACACCGGCCGGCTTTGCCTTGGCCGCCGCGACGGTGACCGGTCCGATCCGGCCGTCCTGCGCAACGCCGACGGCCGCCTGCAGATATTTGGCCGCCCGGCCAGGCCCGCTGTTGACGGCGAAATCGAATACCGCGTGATCGACGCCATCGGGCAACTCGGCGCCGAGCACAGCGTCCCAGTAGAAGCGGCGATAGACGGTGGCGACCTGCGCGTCGCTGATCGCGCGCAGATCCGCCTTTGTCGCGCCCGCCTTCACATAGCGGCGGAAGCTGGCAAGCGTCACGCCCTTCATGGTGGCGCCGCCAGGATCGGCCAGATGGTCCGACCACCCGCCTTCCGATTTGAGAACAAGCGCAAGCGCCCGCGCGAAGTTGCGGTCCATGGTGTTTCCTTTCCGCCCTTCCGGGCAGTTGTTCAGTTTTTGATTTTTGGTATGTTCGCCGGGTGGAGGTTAGGCTTGGCGCGGGCGATTATGATTCTGGATATCATTCGCCAAGTTGGCAGATACAGACTTAAAATTCTGAGTATCGGCAAGAGAATCGTGCGCTCGGTAAGTCATTGACGCACCTAGGACGCGCAAAAGCACATATGCCTGACATAAGACATTTAGTTTTAGGAGTCCTCATCGGCGCCTTCTCTATCGCGTGGGTAGTTATTGCCACGATAGGGGTGCGGCGAGAGACGCGAGCGTACAACAAAAGCCTGAGAGACATCGATGAGAAGCTCCGTCAGGATAAAGATCAATGAATGAGTCTTCGGCGCGTTGACGCTGCGGAAATGATCAACAGGACTTCAGTCGAAGCGCCGCGACAACTCGTGCTGGATACAAGTAACTGAGGTCGGAGTTCGAAAATTCAGTTTCAGCTAGTTCTTTTTGAAGACGAACAGCTTTGTGTGAAACGATACTGGACTGATCACTAAGTCGATCGCGCGTCGTAAGGTCACCATCGGTCGCGACCGGCTCTCATACAATGGTTCAAGCAGGCGCTTGAACAAATTGCTTTCCCGCATCAACCCCAGATATCCGCCCCTGGACCGACTTTCCAAAAGCCGGAACCCCATCCCGCTGATCGTTCTAATTGTGTCGTTCGGGGTGAAGGCAAATTGGTAAAATCGAGCCATGTCCGCGGCACTCACATCTTCGTATCGACCGAGCCGCATCTTTAGACGCCTCAATGGCGACACGCTGGGGACAGTTAGGAAAAGGAGTCCGCCAGGTTTCAGCACTCGGCGTACCTCCTCGATGATCGATGCGTAACCATCCTTGAAATGTTCGATCACCCCTAAGGACCACACCCCTTCGAAAAAGGCATCCTCGAATGGCATTTCTCGCACGTCGCCGAGAACGATATTAAGTTCGGGGGCGTGCTTCTTGATTCTAGCGATGGTTACGGGGGCAAAGTCTAGTCCGTATGCCTCGAACCCGGCGTGATGGAGCCCAAAGACTGTGTTTGCCACACCGCAGCCTGCATCAATCACTCGATCAGGCGGGCTTAAATACTTTCGGGTAACATGCTGGACAAAGACGCTCTTTTTCCGAATGTCCGTTGCTGTTAGGGATTGCGCCCAACGATCGTCCCAGAATCCTTCGTCGGCTGGTTGGTCGATGAATACAAGACGATCATGCTGCCGATCGAGATATACCTGCTCCACCATTCATTTGCCTCCCCCAAGGCGCCGCTCAACGTCAGTTCATTTGCCGTAGTCTCGACCCACAATCGGAACAGCCGGAATGCTGGTATGGAAGCGCCCGAAGAGCAGTACCCACACCAAGACCTGAATCGTCACGAAACCGACGAATGGCTGCCGTGCCTGCGCAAGAACATTCTCCAAGGCATTCCGGTGCGCATAGACCCCAATCACGCTGCCGAGGATGATCCAGAAGAAGAACCACATACCCTTACTTTTGAGCGAAGCATGATGCAACGCCACCAACGCTCCGCCATAGATCAACCCAAATACGATCACAACGGGAATACCGCCAATCGCCCACGCCTGCCCCCAGAATGTACCAGCCAAGCCGTACAACGCCTGTGAAAATATCTGGGTCTGGAGCACCGTGTTGAACCCAGTGCTGTCGAAGCCGAAGGCCGACGGCTGAATTAGCAGTTGCGCCAAGGTATCGCGAACCGTGTTCCACCATGGATAGGTCGTGCTACTCCTAATCAGCCCTTCGATGTTTTCATGAGTGCCGAAGGCTTCCCAGGAGGCCACCATAGCCATCGGATCAGAACCGCCTGTCAGCATCCTGCCAAACGGCAGGTCGCGTTTGTAGGCCAGATAGAAGGGCTTCATAAAGAAGATGATCGCAAGCGTCGCCAGCCCGATCGCCCATGCCTTCCAATGCAGGGCCGCCTTCGTTATCGGCCACTCCCACAATAACACGATGGCAAACGCCATTGCCAAGATCACCGGGACCGTCCGATCACCCGCGATCGCATTAAGTGCGACCATTAACGCAAAGATGGCTTGATAAATACGAGCGCCGCGACCCCATGGCCTATCGAAATAGATTGATGCCAGAAGACCGATGCCGCTGACCCAACGCCACACGATGGAAATGAGCCCACCGACGGCGTCATAGATGTCGGCACGCTCCATCGCGTACCACTCAAGTCCAGCCCTGTTTGCCATCCATGCATAGCAGGCTAAAGAAATGATCAGCGCGCACCGAATGAACCAGATGACCCGCATCGGGTGCAGTTGGTAACAAGGGGGACGCCTGCCGCCCACAGACGAAGGCATCAGCAGCAGCGCCAACCCGAACCCTAGCCAAGCAGCGACCATCACCAGAATTGCTTCCGACGACGCCGGCTCAAGATATGGCACCAATCCTTTCGCGCTCACAGGCCGCGTGAAGCCAATCAGCGCGGGCACCGAATAAGCAAGAAGGCCGATATAGCCAATCGCTACAACAGAAACCCGATTGTGGCGGGCCACAAGTATAAAGGTGGTCACGGCCACCATTGACCACAGAGCGAGGACCATATCTTTCGTTCGACTATTTGGATCAAAAAAGCAACCTAGGCGATTCGGTCATTCACAACGACAAAGTCACAACTCGAAATCGCCCGCCCAACCGACTGTCGCGCTGACCACCCATGAGCCCGTTGCGTATGCCTCCAGGGTTACACGCTCGCCGGGATCGAGAATGAGATATTTGCCTGCACCGCCGCCCTTGATCGTGTCCGTCCCGTTGGGCTCGATGTTCATGACATGGGTTGCGTGTACCCCGGCAAAGCCGATCCGAAGGCCAGGCACGGCAGGCGGCAGCGTATGTGTGCACGTCGCGCCGGCGCTGTTGTTGTGGCAGAGTGCCCGGTTGTGAAGCCCGGACAGCGTTGTGTTAACGCTCAGATTGATCGGCACACTCGACGTCCCCTGCAGGCCGGGATTGTTGCCGCCAATAAACCTGGTCACGGTGCCGGCCGTGATGGAACTGCCGGTGCCATCGCCAACCCATTCCGTCATGTCAAAGCCATCGACCAGCATTTCGTCTATCGCGCCGCCGGTGGTTACCCGAAAGGCAACGCCAATGGAGGTCGGGTTCTTCAGGGCGATGTCCCTGAGACTGGCTTTGCGCAGCCGTTGGCCCACCGAAAGATTGAACCGGACGCCATGCGACTGGGTGTTTCCCCTGATGCCAGAAAGGCTAAGGCTCGCCGGTGTCACTACGTTCGCAACGACAATGGCGTCGGTCGAGCAGTTCATCAACGTGCCCGGGCCGATCGCAAGTGGCGTCTGGTAGGGCGCGGCGATTACGGCTGTGGCACCTGACGTTCCGCCCGTGATAGTCTCGCCAGCCCGAAAGATGCCGGCCGAACCGCGCACATAGATGCGCTGGGTCGCGCTGTTTGCCGTTTTGGCAATCGCAGAGGTGCCTCCAGTGATTGTTTCAGCGGCCTGAAACGTTCCGCTTATCGGCAAGACCCTCAGCACGTTGGCAAAGAAGTCGACCAAGATGCCCGTCGCGCCGGATGAACCGCCTGTCACCGTCTCACCGAGTTCATAGTCGAGGGTTGAACCGGTAATGACGATTTCAAAATGTTGGAACCGCAGGGTTCCGGTCGAGCCAGAGGTGCCGCCGCTGACCGTTTCGCTAATCGCAAACGATCCAACTTGCGAGCTGAGGGCGAACTGATATTCGCCGTTTGGTTCCAATTGCAGGGCTGTGTTGTAGCGATCGATGTACCAGTTATCGAGCCGGCCCGACTGAATCTGAACGCCGAAGACGTTACCGGCAGAACTACCGGAGAGCCGGTTGCCGATTGCCTTGACATTCGAAATGACGATCTCGCTGTTGGCGTCAGTCGCAGCTACGCCAATCAGACAGTCATTCGCCACCACGTTAGTTATGATCCCTCGCGGATCTCGCGCACCGGTCATCTCCACCCAGACACCGGCGGAGGGGCTGTCGAGATGTGCATCGGCGAAAACCCCGTCGACCAACACGTCGGTGGTGTTTAGATTCCCCGTATAGGTCAACACGACACCGTCGCGTTTGCACTTCGCCGACCGGATGTTGCGCACGATCGGCTTGCGGACGCCGGCCACGTAAACCGTGTCGCCAAACTCGCCGCCGGTTGGCGTGACGATGTTATAGCCGTCAATGTCCTCAATCGTCGGGCTGTCGACACAGAGCGCCATCACACCGGCAAGGCCGAGATTGCGGACTTTCACGCCGCGGATTGTCGGCCGCTTCCGGCGTGCACCAGTGGAGAGGCCGACGCGAATACCGATAGAAGCCTGGTAGCCGGCATGTGATCCACCATCAATCGTGAGGTCCCCGTCTATCAGGACGTCATCGGCAGCGATATCGATGACGGGATGGTGGCCGGTAACGGCACCGACTGGCGCGCGCAGGATCAGGGCAGAGCCGCCCAGGCATTCGACGCGCTTCTTCGCTGTCGAGATCGTATGGTTGCCGTCGGTCTGGTAGGAGCCGTCAATCAGCACATGCGGATAGCTGCCCGCGAGCAGTGCACTGATAGCAGCCGTGGCATTTGTACCGTTACCACGCGCCCCGAGCATTGATGCCGTCACCGGGGTCGAGGCGAGCGTATAGCCTGTCTTCGTCATGCCATCGCTCAGCATGATCACCAAATCCCCGACATTCGTTCCATTCTTGCGGTACACAGCGCCACTGCCTGCCACCTGAGAGCTGTCGTAGAAGGCGGTGCGGATGTATGTGGGTGCTATCGGTGGGGAAAATGCCTCCGCCGTCGCCTTGGTCGCGAATTGCGGATCGAGCACGGTTGTCATGGCGCCCGTCGCTACGTCCGCAGCGGCCTGGGCCTGGTCGATGATGCCTTGCGCGGCTGCCTGGATATCCCCGACTGTGTCGTCGGACTGGTAGAACGACAGCACAATGTCGTCGGTGCCGATCACAGGGTTCAGCGTCTGGAAGGCGAAGCTGCACTCACCCCGTCAACCACTTTCTGAGAAAAAATTCCTAGTCTGGTCGAAACTCCCGCGCTGAGCGACGCTGGCAAAGCGCGTAAAACCCTGCTTTTGCCGGCGGCTGGTCATAAGCCGGCAGGTGTGAAATCATTCGTCGAAGCTCATGGAATGATTCCCGTCGCACGGCCTTGTGGGAGAGGACGATGGACAGACCAGCCATGGCATCCGTGTTCAGGATGCGGCATGCACCAGCCACGGTTTCCGGCGTGTGCAGCACCGGCCAGGGTCAGGCCGATCCAGTCATCCGCGTGCGTTCGCTGGGCGAAGCCATCCGTTTCGTCGCCAACGCCTACCCCCAATACGACGTCGGCGCCGTCGCCATCAGCTGTGGGGATGTTTCGATCGGCAGCCTCGGCAACCTGGAGGTCAAGGCGCTGTGGCGCGAATATGGCGAACGGCTGACGCAGGAATAGGCGTTCGCCCGCAGCCTTTCTGGAGCGGAAATGCCGCTCGTGCGTTTCAACCCCAGCCACGGGAGCAATCGCCATGAATGTCGCCAACCTGCAACTCGAAGGCCTGTTGATGGCCGTCGCCTCGATCAATCGTCTCCTGGTTCAAAAGGGGGTGCTGACGGCGGAGGAAATCGACCTGGCCCTGCGCAAGACCGAGGCCGGCGAAACCAACGAGGAACGATCCGAAGGCATGTCCGCATCCAGCCGCGACGCCGTCAACTTTCCGATCCGGCTGCTGGAACTCGCCAACCAGTGCCAGCCGGAGGCGGAGCTGCCGTCCTTCTCAAAGCTGGCCCGCATGGTCGGCAAGATAAAGGAACCCTACAACGACCAGCTGTGAACGGTGCCGGCGGGCCGGCATGCGTCCGCGGTGGCCCACTGCCCTCGCCTCAAGCCCTGCCCGGCCATCCCAAATTGAGCGAAAGCACCTTGCCCGGTCCATGCACCGCCGCAAACAGCAGTCCGGCCAGGAACGAAAAATGGTCGATGAAGAAGCCGAACTCGGCCTGGTTGCCGGCCCAGTGGCTGGGTCCGTGGAAGGCAAGGGCCAGGAACAGCACATAGGCGGCGGCGACAAGGGCCGCCTGCGTGAAGAAGGCGCCGGTCAGGAAGCACAGCACCAGCGCGACTTCCAGGATCGCCGCGCACCAGGCCAGGAACAGCGGAAACGGAAAGCCGGCGGCGGCGATATAGCCGGCGGTGGCCGCCATGCCCATGAATTTGAACGTCACCGCCATCAGGAAGACGCCGGCGAAGATCAGCCGGGCGATGAGAAGGGCCGCGGTCTGCCACGGCGATTGAGTGATTTGCGACGACATGCTCGTTCTCCAGCTTTGCAGGTTGCTCGCTCCTAGGACGCGCGACGGACGCCAGATCCGACACACCAGGCCAATTTTTCTCGACAGGGCGCTTGCCGCGGGTCGAAGCAGGCTTCGAAGCCTCACACCGACGGCAAGGAGCGATTTTCGGTTTGCCGGCCGACGGTATAGCGTTGCTCCCTCAAAGGGGGAAACGGACATGGCCAAGGCATTGACCATCGGCGCACCGCGGCATCCGGCGATGAGCACCGCCTACGAACAGGAATGCAGGGATATGCTGGCTCCGCATCTCGACGCCCTGCTCCGCAAGGTCGAGGCTGCCGGCTGGGACCGCGGGCAGGCCGCCTCGGCGCTCATGTATCTCGCCGCGATGCGGCTGAAGCCGGCCTGACGACACGCCGGCCCGAACGGCTCTCCGGCGCATCGCGATTGAAACTTGTTGGTAATCACGAATGTGATATTGTTAGCCGGGGCTAATGCAGCGGTGTGCCGGTGCAGCAATTTTGGGTGGGCTGAAATTTGCGAACAAGCGTCAGGTTTGGGGCGATACCTCGTGGCGTGGGGTCGGCGACGCTGGAATGCAGCGGCTGCGGCGGCGCTGGCCAGGTCTTCCAATGTCCGCGCTGGACGAGTTCCAACGGCCATTGTTGCCCTGCCGGCACCCACCGGCGCGGCTGCCCCGGCCTCAGCGCGGCATGCTCCGAATGTGACGGCGACCACGCTGCCGACGCCGACCCGATGCGGCCATCGGCCTGATACAGGCCGGTTGCAGCCTGGCCGTGTCGCCTGGTGGAACCGGCGGCGCCGATCTGTGTTATGTCGTGTTGATCGCGGGCGCCGAAGGTTGCGCGTTTCCCCGACAACAGAAAGCGAGGCCTGAGATGGCTGACGACAAGTCGAAGACGAAACAGGACCGCAAGCAGGTCTCGGGCGAAGAGCCCTACGAGGTTGCCGCCTTTGCCCGCAAATACGGCATTCCGCCAAGCGAGGCACAGACCATCATCAAGCGCTAAGGACCCTCGCGCAAGAAGCTCGACGCCCATATGGCGGCCCGCGGCTAGCCGAAACCATTTCGCCTGGGCGGCGTTGAAGACGCTGCGGGCCGCGTCAACCGGGCCTGGTGGTACGGTGAACAGGATGTCTTTTTCCCGGTTTCTCATCCTGGCCAACGAAACGGCAGACGAGCATCTGTCCCACCCGGCCCGCAGCGCCACGCATTGAGGGAGGTTGTCATGTCCGACACCATACGCAGGACCGGCAGCTGCCTGTGCGGCGGCGTGCAGTTCGAGGTTCACGGCGCGCCGCCGCACAGGCAGCTGCCG
>NZ_RZRR01000510.1:0-4103 GCF_003998555.1 Mesorhizobium sp. M7A.F.Ca.CA.002.09.1.1
GGGCTGCAATGGGCGACGGTGCGCAATCTGCTGCTTGCCTGGGTGCTGACGCTGCCGTGCTCGATCACGCTGGCCTTCGTGCTGTTCATCATCTTCCGCCAGGTGTTCTGAGCCGAGCGTAAGCTTCCGAACAAAAGGCAGCGCCGGGTGACCGGCGCTGCCTTTTTTCTTTAAGTGAGCACTGCGTTCAAGGGGTGAAGACGTATTCGTTTCTGTTGACGTGGAACATGCCTAGGAAATTGCCGAAACGCCTTTCGCTTCGTCATCCTGTGGCGGAGCAGGGAGCGAAGCGACGCGGCGCAGACCATAGGATCCATGCCGCGACTCCTGAGCGTTGCCGCGGTGCAGAATTCTGCTCCGCTGCACTCCGTGGCAAAGGTCACGGCATGGATCCCAGGGTCTCCGCGACGGAGCTTCGCTCCTGCTTCGCCCAAGGATGACGAAGTTTGGAGGCGTCGGCCAATCTCGAGCGTTGGCGATGGCCGTTCAAACGAATCCTGGCCAACAACGCTGAACCGTTGGGCATAACCGGCCTGGCTACGTCGGGTCTTCGCGATGCAGGTCATGGATGGCCACACCGTCGACATTGGTCGGCATCGTCAGCCACTCACGATGGCGCAAGGTGCGCTGCGTGTCCTCCAACCCTGTCTCCCAATGCTCGCGCATCGAGGTGCCTGAGAACTCATAGTCCTTGGCGTGACCCTCATAGCCCTTGTGCTGATAGATCAGGTGCACGATGTTGACGGTGCCGGCGTCCGAATAGTCCTCGATCAGCGCTTCCTCGGCCGGCGTCCGCAACTCCTTCGGCACCCGTTTCAGTGCATCGAGCAGGCGCATCTTGAGACCGTGGATGCGTTTGAAATTGTCGGTGTTTTGCCGTGTGCGGCTTGAATACATGATGTCCTTGTGGCGCGACAGCACGTCCGGCATGCTGCGCGGCAGGACGCCTCGCGCGCTGAACAGGTCGACCTGGAAAACCAGCGAGGAACGGTCCTCTTCCTGGTCGAGCAGATATTGCAGCGGCGTGTTGGAGACGATGCCGCCGTCCCAGTAATATTCGCCTTCGATGCGGATCGACGGGAACGCCGGCGGCAGCGCGCCGCTGGCCATGATGTGCTCCGGTTCGATGCGGACCTTGTCGGTGTCGAAATAGACGAAGTTGCCGGTCCGGACGTTGACCGCGCCGACGCTCAACCGCTTCTTGCCGTCGTTGAGGATGTCGAAGTCGATCAGGCTTTGCAGCGTCTCCTTCAGCTCGGCCGTGTCGTAGAAGCTGGTGGCGCCCTCGGCGCCGGGCTGCTCCATCCAGGGGTTAGGATTGCGCGGCTTGAAGAAGCCCGGCTGCCCCATGACCATGGTCATCCACGAACTGGTGCGATTGCGGATATCACGGTAGATGTCGCCTTCCGGCGTATAGGCCCAGATCTTGCGACCCGAAATCGTCTGCCAGAATTGCTCGAGGCGCTGCAGCCGGCGGCTCGATTCATTGCCGGCGATGATCGCCGCATTGATGGCGCCGATCGACACGCCGGAAAGCCAGCTCGGCTCGCAGCCGGCCTCTGCCAATGCCTGGTACACCCCAGCCTGGTAGGCGCCGAGCGCGCCGCCTCCCTGAAACACCAGCGCGACGCGGTCATACTGCGCCGAGATCTCCGCGATGGTGGCGGTGGCCTCCTTGTTGCGATTGCGTTCGAGCACGGCTTTGGTCTCCGACTTCTGTTTGGGCTCTGAAAGGCTTGTGCAGCTCAGGTGCGGTCGGCGAGATAATCGTGAACCACTTCGCCCAGCCCAAGCGTCAGGTCGGCGGTGAAGTGGACGGCGGATACGATGTCGAGCACCGGCAGCCGCGCCACGTCGGCCATGACGTGCGGCCGCAAATCGAGTGCGGCGGGCGCTGTCCAGGCTTCCTTCAGCGTGATGTCGGTGAGGTGGTAGCGGACCAGTTCGCAGATGCGCGGCGTGCCGTCGACATGCGGGACGATCTTGATCAGGAAATTGGGCGCGGCCAGCGAAGCGAGGACAGAGCCGTGATCGGCTTTCTTGTGCTTGTAGCCCATCGTGCCGGTGGCGCACAGAACGCTGCCATAGTGCAGCGTGCCGACGATGACCTCGCCTTCATGCACGATCTTGGGATTGGCAAGCTTCTTGGGAAAGCCCCACAGTTCGCGGCCGCCGGCGATCGGCGCGTCGTCGTCGAGATACATCGAATGGACGTAGGCGCCGTGCTGGCCCTTGTAGCGCACCGGGATGACCTGGCCGGTCTCGGTGTAGTCGCCGAAACCGGTCGAGTCAGGCATGCGGATGAATTCGTATTTGACCAGCGGCTCGTCGATCTCCAGCGGCTCCGGCACGACAGCCTCTAGCGCCTCGCGCGTCGTGCGGTAGGTGATGATGACGTATTCGCGGTTGAAGAAACGGTACGGCCCGGGCGGAAAGGAGGGGTTGGTCAGCGGCATCGCATAGGCGCGCTTCACGACATCGGCGATCTGCAAGGCTGTAGCCCCATTTTGGTTCAGGAATGACTGCGCGAATGCGCTCCGGATTATGTTGCACGGCACCATGACAGTGCCGTGTCAGCCGCCTGACAGCCGCCCAAGGGGCCTGTCGACGGCCGTCTCAACCCTGTAATCGCACCGACATATGGCTATGGCACTGTCATGGTGCGGCGCACAAAGGCGGCCCCGTTCGTTCCCTCCCACCTCTTGCGAGATCATCATGGGTTTCCTGTCTTCGAAGAACGCCCTCGTCACCGGCTCGACCAGCGGCATCGGCTTGGCCATCGCCCGCGCCTTTGCCGTGGAAGGCGCCAATGTCACCATCAACGGCCTTGGCGATGCGGCTGCCATCGAGCACGAGCGCGCCGGCATCGAGAAGGATTCCGGCGTCAAGTGCCGCTACTCCGGTGCCAACATGATGGATGGCGCGGCGGTCAGCGCCATGGTGCATGAGGCCGAGGCTGCCTTCGGCAGTCTCGATATCCTGGTCAACAATGCCGGCATCCAGCATGTCGCGCCGATCGAGGAGTTTCCCGATGACAAGTGGGAAGCCATCATCCGCATCAATTTGCTCGCCGCGTTCTACGCCATCAAGGCGGCACTGCCGGGCATGAAGACGCGCAAATGGGGCCGTATCATCAACACCGCCTCGGCGCATGCGCTGGTCGCCTCGCCGTTCAAGTCGGCCTATGTGTCGGCCAAGCACGGCATTGCGGGCCTCACCAAGACGGTAGCGCTCGAAGCAGCGCTCGACGGCGTCACCGTCAATGCGATCGCGCCGGGCTATGTCTGGACGCCGCTGGTCGAAAGGCAGATTCCCGACACGATGAAGGCGCGCGGCATGACCGAGGAACAGGTCAAGCACGATGTGCTGCTCGCCGCCCAGCCGACCAAGGAATTCGTCACCGTCGACGAGCTCGCCGCGCTGACGCTGTTCCTGTGTTCGGACGCGGCCAGGCAGGTCACCGGCACAACCTTGCCGATGGATGGCGGCTGGACGGCACAGTAGAGGGTAATCCAAGCGTTCCGTTTGCCTGCTGGTGCCGCTGGGCGCTGGCAGAAAAGCACCCGGCTATGCCGTGATCTTAATCGATGCGGATGGCGTGGTCGTGCATTTCCATGATTTTGCGATCGACGCGGCGGGTTGCCCGCCTCCGGCAGGCTTCGCGGGGCACTGAGCAGGACTTCCCGCGAGGGCCAAGATGCCGCCAGTCGCATGTGCCGGCCTATTGCACGGCAGCGCAACAGGCTGCGCCGTTGGCTGAGCTGAACGATCCCAACCGATGCCCATCCGCGCACTGACGGCGACTGCGCGGCATCGGGTTTCCCAGCCTCTTTCTCGTCCCGCCGGACTACGGTGAAAGTGTCCGAAAAAGCACGGGAATATGGACATTAGTCTTGACAGAAATACAGATGTTCAATACCCGTCAGGCAATCGAACAAGCCTGCATTATGGGAGGAACGAGCGGTATGGCTTCCAATGTTTCGTTGACGGGTCTTGCCCGCGATCTCGAGGAACGCGCAAAGTCGGGCAAGCCTATCCGCATCGGCCTGATCGGCTCGGGCGAGATGGGAACCGACATCGTCACTCGAGTCGCCCATATGTCG
>NZ_RZRR01000511.1:0-4100 GCF_003998555.1 Mesorhizobium sp. M7A.F.Ca.CA.002.09.1.1
TGCTAGGATATCGGACGCAGTTTCACCTCCCGTACCCGAGGCTCTGTTGGAAATTTATCGCAAGACGACAGGAGATGTATCGAGCCAGATTAGAATGCAGGATTTGATAAACGCCGGCATAATTCAAATAAACATTGACCCGCATACCGCCCTTCTTTCGATGCCAAATATCATTCGAGGCATGCTTCCTGTAATGAATCGGTACAACGCGCCTGTTTTTATACACAACGAGACAGGCGTCGATTTTATTTCTAGCGATAACCCCGTGTGCTACTTCAAATCGGGAACACCAATAGGTAAAATAGTTCCATACAGTGTCGGAAATTTTGATGATTTTGAACTTGTCTTCCCTATAACTCCGCGCATTGCGATGTATCTGGACACCCGAAGGCAGACGGATGCAATGCATAGAGAAGTACGCAACCGCCGGGCGATAGATCGCATCAATGAGGTCGTGGCTCTTTTTGCTGATCGCTATATATTTAGCCAACGGGGAGACATCGAGACCTTAGTATCCAACTTTTTCGATAAAGGGCCAGTTCCGGACTTCGAACGCTCGATAGTTGGTAACGGCTTGGTGCAGCGAATAAGCTACAAGATCGGACAGCCCTCCGCTCTATCGAATGCGTGGGAATACCCATTCCGACGATGAGGATGCAACAGGGCGTGAGCCGCTACACTGACTATCCACCTAGGGAGTGAAGTGCGTGTGTTACGCGGTGGTGATTGAAAAGGCGGGAAATAACTTTTCCGCTTATGTGCCGAATTTACCCGGCTGCATCGCGACCGGTGCAACTGTACGCGAGGTGGAAGCCGAGATTCGCGATGCAATTCGCTTTCACATCAAGGGTTTGCGGGCCGATGGGTTGAATGTGCCGAAGGTGTTAGCTTGGCAGAGTGCGTAAAGGCATAAAGCCACGAACCAGACCGGCACTACAGGTAGATGAACTTCACACCCACGTTATTGAGCGCGGTTTCTTTTGGAAAAATTTATGACAAGCGCTATTGGTTTGACGCCTATAGACCTCCTAACAACAATTTTGGTAGTTATTACGGGCGTATACGCCTGGCTAACTTATAAGATAGCCCACTCAAATAAAATGATGGTCATAGAAATACAGAAGCAGATCGAGGTTCAAACGCGGCCTGTAATTGCTTTGAATATCGAAATTCAACACCATACTATTTTTGTTGCTCGAATCTGGAACCGAGGCTCCTCATCCGCCGAGAACCTTAAACTGACGGTCGACAGAGACTTCTATCGCTTTGGGGAAACCGTTGGAGAATCAAAAAATATTTCTGATATGTATATTTTCAAAAACACATTGGCTGCACTCGCGCCTGGCGATGGATTCTGGATCGATCTTTGTACAGGCCCTCAGGTCGGCAAGGAGATCGGCGGCAAAATAGTAACACCTGACAAATTCACAATTCAGGCATCCTATGGCTACGGGTCGCGTATCTATACCGAGAACTTCTTTGTGGATCTTCGAGCTTATTTCTATACGTCCGGAGCGAAGAGAATTCCTGAGCAACTCGAAAAGATAGCAAAATCTCTGGATGAACTGGCAAAATCAAACAGAAAGTAGTCACCTCACCGTGGAACATGTCGAGGTTGATATGGGATCATCTCCCTGTGGGACACCGGAGCCGGGAATACGGCCAGAATAGTTGTTTGCGGCCAGGATCGCTGCCCGGACCAATTTACCCCGCCTGCAACACCTCCAGCGTCTGCCCGTCAAACGAAGGCTCGTCCTGGCCTATCCGCACGAACAGCACTTTCCGCCCCCCACCCTCGGGCACCTCGAAATACTGGATGCCGTCAGGCATTTCGCCCCAGGCGCCGCAGGGCGGCTCCGGGATCTCATCGGGGCTGGCTACCGCTTTCAGCTCTTTCGCATAGGCAGCGTCCGGGCTGAATGTGTAGCGTTTGACGCCGGCGGGGACTCTGCCCCCGGCGTAAGGCGTCGAATTCAATACCTTGTTTGCATCTGGCCATGCCTTCGGCCTGCCCGGTTCAAAGCCTCTCAGCATGCCATCTCAGATGGTCGTCCATGAAGCTGGAGATGAAAAGATACGAGTGGTCGTATCCATCCTGCATCCGCAATTTTAAAGGAATACCTGCTTTGGTGCAGGCCGCCTCAAGCAGCCAAGGCCTCAGCCCGTCGTCAAGAAATCCATCCGACGTTCCCTGATCCACCAAAAATTCGGGGAAGCGGTATCCGTCGTCGATGAGCGACGTCGCGTCGCAGCTTCGCCACGAGGCCTCATCCTTGCCGAGATACTTCTCAAAAGCCGGTCTCGACCAGCCGGCGGTGCTTGGCTGGGCGATCGGGGCGAACGCCGAGCAGCTCTTGAACCGCTGCGGATTCTTCAAGGCAATCGTCAGCGCGCCATGCCCGCCCATCGAATGGCCAAAGATTGCCTGGCGTGCCATATCGGCTGGAAATTCAGCCGCGATGAGGGCCGGCAACTCCTCGGCGACATAGGAATACATACGATAGTTCTTCGCATAAGGCTCTTGCGTCGCATCGAGATAGAAGCCGGCGCCGGAGCCGAACTGCCAGTTGTCTTTTTCATCCGGAATGTCGGCCCCGCGCGGGCTGGTGTCGGGACAAACGACGATCAGGCCGAGCTCGGCGGCCATGCGCCTGTACTCGCCCTTGTCCATGACATTGGCGTGCGTACACGTCAGGCCTGAGAGATACCACACAACGGGACAAGGCGTCTCCCGCGCCTGCGGAGGTATGAAAACGGCAAAAATCATGTCGCAACGGCAACTCGTCGAGAAATGGGAATAGACGCCCTGCACGCCGCCATGGGCTTTCGTCTGAGAGATGATTTTCATGTGTTCTCCACGTTGCGGGTCGGATGACGGTCGGCCCCACCACTGCCACCCAGCGGCAAGCACTTGCGTCCTGCCATCGTATGGTTCCTGTGTCGACGGATCTCAGCGCGGAAAAAGAACATCGCCCATTCCGAGCACTGCGTTATCCCCGCCATATTTGCGCGGTGCGCTCCCCAGAAGCGGCCGTTTCAAAATGCCCTCGGCGATCAGATGACGATCGATGATGGCGGCGAAAACGCTCTCGGGCGCGCCGCATTCGACGAAGCTCGGCGACATGCGTGCCGGCGCGCGATCGAGAAGGATCGAACCGCGACGCATCAGATAGCCAGGCATCTCACCGGTGCCACCGGCCACCACCAAGGTGCCGGCGATCATGCGGCTGCCGGCATGGTCGCCGGAGCCTTTCAGCACCGCGACCAGGCCGCGCCGCATGCGGTCCGCCGCGAAGGCGCCCGCTCTGCCCCTGACGATCAACACACCGCCGTTCATGCCGGCCAGTTCCCCGACGAGCGGCGCACCGAGGTGGTCGCCGGCATTGCCTGTTATCTCAAGCCTGCCGCCGCGCATGCCGGAGCCGGCGTATGGACCCGCATTGCCTTCGATCGTGAGCTTGCCACCCCGCATGGCGCGCCCGGCCTGGGCGCCGGCATTGCCAACGAGGCGAACCGACCCACCCCGCATGCCTTGCGCCACAAGGTCAAGGCGCATGCTTCCGCCCTCGAACACGATGCTTGCCGGATCGCTGCCGGCGACGCGAAAAATGTCGCCCACCTTCGATCCGAGCTTCGACATGCCGATCTGGATTCTTTCGACGTCGCGCCTTTCGATCCCGGCCAGCCGCTCCGGCGTCAGCGGCGACAGGTCAAGGCGCTCCGGCGGCTCGGCAACCAGGGTGAAGGTCAGCGCCTTCATGGCAGCATATCCTTCAGCGAGTAGATGAATTTCCCGAGCTTGCCGCCGTAATTGCCGGCGCTGATCCGAACCGCGCCTCTTTGCGGTCCGAGCTCTATGACAGCCTTGATGCCCGCCTTCATCGCGGCGGCAACTGCATCATTGGTCTCACCATCGATGACGATTTCCAGGACGGCGTTGATGTCGGGACCGAGTTCACTCGCGACGACGCCGCGCAGTGTCGGCGCGTAGGCTTCGTTGGCCGAGGCGATCATGCCTTTGTATTTGCCACCGATCTTGGAACCCGAACGGGCAATGCCGCCCGGAAACGGCACGATGGCGCCAGGCACCATGCCGATCG
>NZ_RZRR01000512.1:0-4095 GCF_003998555.1 Mesorhizobium sp. M7A.F.Ca.CA.002.09.1.1
CTTCCTTGCCAGCAAAGATCGGCGTGCCGGCCGGATCGACCGCCTTGTACATCGCGTCCTTGATCTTGGCCGGGTCCTCAGAGCCGGCAATGGCGATGGCGAGGCCAACAATCGCGCCGGCGTCATAGGAACGGTCGGCTGCCGGATTGGTCGGTTCGATGCCGGAGAATTCCTTATAGTTCTTGGTGAAATACTCCGTCGAGGCCGTCGGGCTGGTGCCGGACGACGTGCCGTAAGCTTCCTTCAGATAATCGGCGCCGACGGATTCGATGAAGTCCGGGCTGTTCATGCCGTCATTGAGCAGGAATTTCTGCACGCCGCCCTGCGAGATCCAGGTGCGGGCGACCGTGGCGCCGTCGACCGGTGTGCTGACGAGGTAGAGACCGTCCGGTTCACCGGCCATTGCCGCGGTGACTTCGGAGGCATAGCTCGACTGCTTTTCATTGTAAGGCGTGTCGGAGACGATGGTGCCGCCGAGCGCTTTGTAGGCACGCGAGAATTCGGCCACCATGTTGACGCCGAAATCGTTGTTGACGTGGATGATCGACAGCTTCTTGAAACCCTTGTCGATGGCATATTTGGCGGCGGCGACACCCTGTAGCGCATCGGAGGTGATGGTGCGGAAGAAGATGCCGTTGGTCTTGCCGTCGCGGCCGAGCGCGGTGAGCGTCGGCGAGGACGATGCCGGGGAGACCTGGACGATCTTGGCCGGTGCCGTGACCGATGTCAGGATTGGGATCGACACCGAAGAAATGATGCCGCCGATGATCACAGGCACTTTCTTGACCTGCACAAGCTGAGTGGCGGCGTCGACCGCGATGTTGCCCTGGCTCTGGCTGTCGCGCGTGTCGGTGACGAGATCGCAGCCGCGCACTCCGCCGGCTCCGTTGATGTCGCGGAAGGCCATCTCGACCGACTTGGCGCCGGCCTGGCCGTATTCACCGGCCGGGCCGGTCAGCTCCATGACGAGGCCGACGGTGATCTTGCAGTCGGCGGCCTGAGCAGCACCCGCCATCGTGACGAGGGCCAGCGCTGTGGTGAGTTGGAGTATCGTCTTTGTCATTGTTGTTCCCCTTTCGTTACTCGACTGTATTTGAACTCTGGAGCTTGTTCAGCGTTCCGGCACCTGCAGCCAGGTTTCATGCAGATGTCGCCATTCGACGCCGTTGGGCGCCGATGAACTGGTGGTGAAGACGGCGCTCGATTGACGGCGGCTGTGCTTGCCTGCGCGCAGCTGCGCTTCGACATAGAGGACGACGATAATATCCGCGTCCTGCCAGCCGGGCCGGATGTCCTCGATCGAAATGGCGAAACCATCGTCGCAGGAAGCACGGCTTGCGCGGACATGGTCGACGACCGCTTCGCGATCGAGGATCTGCCCGTCCGGCGCCACCATGCTGAGGTCCTTGCCCATGGCGCGTTCGAAGCGGCCGAAGTCCACCGTGTTGGCTCGCGCGGCGACGAACCAGTCGACGAAGAAGCGGTGCAGGTCGATGATTTCGGCGCTGGCGCGTGAAAACAGGGAGGGTTCGCCGCTCATTTCTTCCCCGCATTGAGGTTGTAATGCATGATCGAACCGTGGCGGCCGCGGCGGTCGCGCTCCAGCGTGTAGACGTCACCTTCGAGGCCGGTGCCTTGCGCGATGACGGCCGCAATCCGCTCCCGGTCCTCGGCGTCGAGCGCAACGTCCATGATTTTCGCATTGGCGATGGCGTGGGCCTGGTTGCGGGCGCCGACGATGACCGCCGCCACTTGCGGCTGCTCCAGCACCCAGGCGCTGGCGATGGTGGCGACGTCAACGCCGTGGCGGTCGCCAACGGCCTTCAGCGCCTGCAGCAGGTGCTGGAACAGCTCCCAGCCGCCAAAATCATCGATGATCAGCTTGTACTTGACCAGCGAGCGGTTTTCGAGCGGCGTGGCGGGCTCGGCCGCACCGAGCCATTTGTTGCTGAGGAAGCCGCCGGCAACTGAGCCATAGCAGAGGAAGCTGACGCCGTTCTGTTTTGCGAGCGCGGCCAGGCTGTTGCCCGGGCGCTGGTCGAGCACGGAATATTGCAGTTGCTGGCTGACCAGTGGGATGCCGGCAGCGAGTATCTCGGCGAGCCTTGGCGTGTCGAAATTGGTGGTGCCGAGATTGCGCACCTTGCCCTCCAACCGAAGCTCGTTGAGCCAGCCCATGGCATCGACATAGCGCGGCTGTTCATAGTCCCACCAATGGAACTGCACGAGATCGAGCCGCTCGGTCTTCAGCCGCCGCAATGACTGGTCGACGATGCGCCTGATGTAGTCGCGGCTGATACTGGCCAGCCGTTCGAGGTCGGGCACCAGCTTGGTGTGCACCTTCATCCGGGCCGCGACGTCGAGGCCGCGCTCGCTGGCCAGCTGCAGGCGCGCGGCACCGATCAGCTCCTCGACGCCGGTGTAGATGTCGGCGCAATCATAGGTCCAGATGCCGGCATCGAAAGTGGCGATCAGATCGGCCACCGCCTGGCTGCGATCAATGGCGCCGTGGCCGCCAGCCAGCTGCCAGCCGCCGCGAATGACGCGCGAGATGGTGTAGCCGGGGCCGAGTTCGAAGGTCTTGGCGGTCATCTAAGGTCATCCTCTTTCGGCAGCGGCACCGCCGTCGTCTCGGCGTGGCTGAACCGCCGCTTGGCGGCCCTGACGATCCGCAGCCGGCTGCCGCAATTGGGATCGGGACAAGCGATCTCGGCGTCCGAGGTCATCCAGTCGTTCGGGTGGGTTGGGCGCTGCTTGGCTGCCAGCAGCGGCAACACGGCGGCGATCGAATAGATCGAAAAACCCTGCCCTGCCGGCATCGACAGCATCTCGCCCTTGAGCTCGAAATAGTCGCCTTCCTTGGCGCCGCAATAGATAGGTTTGTCCTTGGGGATGATCGCCTCGACGCGAAGGTCGAACAGCTCGAAACCGTCGTCGGCCATGTCAGGCCTCCATCAGGCTGAAGGTGACATCGCAGGCGCCGTTGCGGCGGATGACACCGCACGCGGCGGCGAACCGGTCACGCTCTTCGACGCGCACCTGCGCCACCACACTGCCGGCCAGCCAGCCTATCGGGAACAAGAGCCGCGCGCCCTGCCCGTAGTAGAGGCCAATGTCGAAGATCGCATTGGGATTGCCGCCCCACATGCGTGGCGGCACGTAGGACAGTACGATGTCGCCCGGCTGCGGGTTCAGCGTCGCGTTCTCGGCCGGCAACGGTTTTGCATAGGCCTGGCCCTCGAGGTCGGCTGATGGAACCGGACAGGAAATCTCAGGCCCCGTCCACATCGCATGGATGCCCGGAACAACGCGTGGCGTGCCGAGGTAGGCCAAGAGGAAGGCAGCGTTTTCCGGCGCCTTCTCGGGCAGCAGCAATGCCGTTACGGAAAGCTGCGAGCGCGGCTCGGTGATCCTGATGGCGGTCATGTCTGGTCTTTCACGGCGGCGGCCTGCAGCTTGCTGCGCAGGAAGGTGAAGGGTCGGCTGATGTCGGCGACCAGCGACTCGCGCGCCGCCTGCGCATCCTGCGTGGACAGCGCCGTGACGATGCGGCGGTGATATTGGGCGGTGTCGACCTCGCCGGCTTCCGAGAAGGCGTAGATGGCGACACGAATGCAGGGACCCGATTGCAGCCACAGGCTCTCGATCATCGGGATCAGCACGGCCGAACCGCAGGAGCGGTAGATCTCGAAATGAAAGCTCTGGTTGAGCGTCACTTCGCGGTCGACGTCCTTCTTGTGTTTCAAAGCCCGCATCTCGTCCCATTCGGCGAGGATGGTTTCGATGGTGGCGATCTGGCGCGGACCCATGCGGGCGGCGGCCAGCGCGATCGCCTCGCCCTCGATCAGGATGCGAGCCCGCAGGAGATCGTCGAGGCGTTCCAGCGTGATCGGCGGCACGCGCACCGAACGGTTGGGCAGCGCCTCCAGCGCCTTTTCCGTGATCAGCCGGCCGAGCGCCTCGCGCACCGGCATGGTCGAGGTGACCAAGGCGTCAGCCAGGCCACGGATGGTCAGCACCTGGCTCGGTTCGAACAGGCCGCCAATCAGGGCGCGGCGCAGCTCGGAATACACGCGGTCCTGCACGGTCTCGCGG
>NZ_RZRR01000513.1:0-4093 GCF_003998555.1 Mesorhizobium sp. M7A.F.Ca.CA.002.09.1.1
GCCGCAAGCGCTTTATGCCGCCAAGCGCGGCGTGGAGGTCTTCGAGTTCGAGCGCACCGCATCGCGGCTGATCGAGATGCAAAGCCGCGACTGGCTGGAGGATTGGGCGGAGCGGCAGAAAGGGAAGCCGGCGCCAGAGGCACAGCAGGCGCAGGCCTGAATTTCCAGGGAATGCATCGGTAGCGATCCTTTGCCCCTCTCTGTCATGCCAACGTCTACAACTCGAACCTCCTCGGCCACCCGCATCACAAGGGCGTCATTACCCGCATTCAGCCTTACGATTTCCATCTTCGTCGGTTATTTCCTCCCAAGTCGGCTTACAAACTTTGACGTTTACGTAAATCCCAAATGATCTAACCGATTGAAAACACTGACGCCAAAATAATCGTTTGAATTTTTTCCGTGCCGGGGCTATTGGGTGCGGCGAAAATTCGCGGTTCCCCGCAGCATTCCGGCCTCTTCTTCGACGCCGCCATCAAGTCACAGAGATTTGAGACGTCGTCACCGACAAAGGGAAAACATCCTCACATGGCACGCAACAAGATAGCGCTTATCGGCTCTGGCATGATCGGCGGCACGCTCGCTCACATGATCGGCCTCAAGGACCTCGGCGACGTGGTGCTGTTCGATATTGCCGAAGGTATCCCGCAGGGCAAGGGGCTCGATATCGCGCAGTCGTCGCCTGTCGATGGCTTCGACTCCAGGCTCACCGGCATCAACGACTATGCCGGCATCGAAGGCGCCGACGTCTGTATCGTCACCGCCGGCGTGCCGCGCAAGCCCGGCATGAGCCGCGACGACCTTCTGGGCATCAACCTTAAGGTCATGGAGCAGGTCGGCGCCGGGCTGAAGAAGTATGCGCCGAAGGCTTTCGTCATCTGCATCACAAACCCGCTCGACGCCATGGTGTGGGCGCTGCAGAAGTTCTCAGGCCTGCCCAACAGCCACGTCGTCGGCATGGCCGGCGTGCTCGACAGCGCGCGCTTCCGCTATTTCCTGGCCGAGGAATTCAAGGTCTCGGTCGAGGACGTCACCGCCTTCGTGCTCGGCGGCCACGGCGATTCCATGGTGCCGATGATCCGCTACTCGACGGTATCGGGCATTCCGCTGCCCGACCTCATCAAGATGGGCTGGACCTCGAAGGAGAAGCTCGACCAGATCGTGCAGCGCACCCGCGACGGCGGCGCCGAGATCGTCGGCCTGCTCAAGACCGGCTCGGCCTATTACGCGCCGGCCGCTTCGGCGATCTCGATGGCCGAAGCCTATCTCAAGGACAAGAAGCGCGTGCTGCCCTGTGCGGCGTATCTCTCCGGCCAGTATGGCGTCAAGAATACCTATGTCGGCGTTCCCGTGGTGATCGGCGCCGGCGGCGTCGAGCGCATCATCGAGATCGAGCTCAACAAGAGCGAGCAGAAGATGTTCGACTCCTCCGTGGCGACGGTGCAGGGCCTGACCGAGGCCTGCGTCAAGATCGCGCCGCAACTCGCCTCCAAATGAATCTCCAGTAAGTGAACCCCCAGTCGATCCGGAGACCATACAGATGAACATCCATGAGTATCAGGGCAAGGCACTGCTGAAGTCGTTCGGCGCGCCGGTGGCCGAAGGCGTGCCGGTGTTCAAGGCGAGCGAAGCGGAAGCCGCCGCCAAGGCGCTGCCGGGCCCGCTCTATGTGGTGAAGAGCCAGATCCATGCCGGCGGCCGCGGCAAGGGCAAATTCACCGAGCTCGGCCCGGACGCCAAGGGCGGCGTGCGGCTGGCGAAATCGGTGGCCGATGTCGTCGCCAACGCCAACGAGATGCTGGGCAACACTCTGGTGACCAAGCAGACCGGCCCGGCCGGCAAGCAGGTCAACCGCCTCTATATCGAAGACGGCGCCGACATCGAACGCGAGCTCTATCTGTCGATCCTGGTCGACCGTTCGGTCGGCCGCATTGCCTTCGTCGTCTCGACCGAGGGCGGCATGGACATCGAGGCGGTCGCGCATGACACGCCGGAAAAGATCATCACCGTCGCCATCGACCCGGAAAAAGGTGTCACTTCAGCCGACCTGAAGGCGCTCAACGGCGCGCTCAAGCTCGACGGCGATGCGGCCAAGGACGGCGATACGCTGTTCCCGATCCTCTACAAGGCCTTCGTCGAGAAGGACATGAGCCTGCTCGAGGTCAATCCGCTGATCGTCATGAAGAACGGCCGGCTGCGCGTGCTCGACGCAAAAGTGTCGTTCGACAACAACGCGCTGTTCCGTCACCCCGACGTGCTCGAACTGCGCGACACCACCGAAGAGGACGAGAAGGAAATCGAGGCGTCGAAATACGACCTCGCCTATGTCGCGCTCGACGGCAATATCGGCTGCATGGTCAACGGCGCCGGCCTTGCCATGGCGACGATGGACATCATCAAGCTCTATGGCGCCGAACCCGCCAACTTCCTCGATGTCGGCGGCGGTGCGTCCAAGGAAAAAGTGACGGCGGCGTTCAAGATCATCACCAGGGATCCGGCGGTCAAGGGCATCCTGATCAACATCTTCGGCGGCATCATGAAGTGCGACATCATTGCCGAGGGCGTCATTGCCGCGGTCAAGGAAGTCGGCCTGGAAGTGCCGCTGGTGGTGCGCCTGGAAGGCACCAATGCCGAGCTGGGCAAGAAGATCATCAACGACAGCGGCCTGAACGTGGTGTCGGCCGACGATCTCGACGATGCAGCCAAGAAGATCGTGGCGGCGGTGAAGGGCTGATCTGGTGCCTCCGCATAAGATAAACCTGGTCGAGGCTGCGGATCAAAAGATCAAGAAGGTCTTCGATCCGCATATCGCCGGCGACGTCAACGACAGCCAGGCGAAGGTCGCCAAGTTCGGCGAGGTCTTCGATTGGCACGCGCATGACAATGAGGACGAAGCCTTCCTCGTGCTGCGTGGGCGTATTGCCATCGATTTCCGCGACGGCCCGGTCGAACTCGGCGAGGGCGATTTCATCGTCGTGCCGCGCGGCGTCGAACACCGGCCGCGCTCGCTCACCGTTGAGCCCGTGGTGCTGATGTTCGAGCCGGCAACGACGCTCAACACCGGCAACGCCAAGAGCGACCTCACCGTCGCCGACTTGAAGCGGCTCTGACCATGTTTTCCTCGATCAACGGTTTTTAGAAAAGGGCTCCCATGTCCATCCTCGTCGACAAGAACACCAAGGTGCTGGTGCAGGGCCTGACCGGCAAGACCGGCACGTTCCACACCGAACAGGCGCTGGCCTATCACGGCACGAAAATGGTCGGCGGCATCCATCCCAAGAAGGGTGGCGAGACGTGGACCGGCGCGAAGGGCGAAAGCCTGCCGATCTTCGCCACCGTCGCCGAGGGCAAGGAAAAGACCGGTGCCAATGCGTCCGTCGTCTATGTGCCGCCGGCAGGCGCCGCCGAAGCCATCCTCGAAGCGATCGAGGCCGAGATCCCGCTGATCATCTGCATCACCGAAGGCATACCGGTGATGGACATGATCAGGGTCAAGGCCAGGCTCGACCGTTCGACCTCGCGGCTGATCGGCCCGAACTGCCCGGGCGTGCTGACGCCCAACGAATGCAAGATCGGCATCATGCCCGGAAACATCTTCCGCAAGGGCTCGGTCGGCGTTGTTTCGCGGTCGGGAACGCTTACTTATGAGGCAGTGTTCCAGACCACCAATGTCGGCCTCGGCCAGACCACCGCCGTCGGCATTGGCGGCGACCCCGTCAAAGGCACCGAGTTCATCGACATGCTCGAGATGTTCCTCGCCGACGAGGAGACCAAGTCGATCATCATGATCGGCGAGATCGGCGGTTCGGCCGAGGAAGACGCCGCGCAGTTCCTCAAGGACGAAGCCAAGCGTGGCCGCAAGAAGCCGATGGCCGGCTTCATCGCCGGGCGCACGGCGCCGGCCGGCCGCACCATGGGCCACGCCGGCGCGGTCATCTCCGGCGGCAAGGGCGGCGCCGAAGACAAGATCGCGGCGATGGAATCGGCCGGGATAAAAGTTTCGCCGTCGCCGGCAAGGCTGGGCACGACCTTGGTCGAAGCGATCAAAGGGTAAGGGAGTAGGGGAGTAAGGGAGTAGGGCAGTAGGGAAAAT
>NZ_RZRR01000514.1:0-4072 GCF_003998555.1 Mesorhizobium sp. M7A.F.Ca.CA.002.09.1.1
GCCGAGTGCCATGAGAACAAGGCCGGGCCGGCTTGCGCGCGGCAGGCGCACGGCCATCAAGGTCGGGGCTTCCGAGCCAAGCGCAAGGCGCGGCAGCAGCCAGAGCAGCAGCGGCGCACCGAGAAGTGCTGTGATCGCTCCGGTCGGCAGCAGGTCGCCTTGCGGCCCGGTGGCGATCTGCACGCCTTGATCGGCGGCCCACAGCAACGCGCCGCCGATCAGCGGCGCCATCACCAGTTGTTGGCCAAGCCGCCGGCCACCGCCGATGCGCGCGAGCGTCGCCGCGGCCAGGCCGACGAAGCCGATGACGCCGACAGCGGCAACGACAAACGCGATCAGCGCGACGGCGGCCGCCAGTCCGGCGAAGCGATAGGCGCCGAGCGGCACGCCAAGGCTGCGCGCGCCTTCATCGTCGAGGCCAAGCAGGGTCAGGGGCCGCACCATGAAGAAGATCGCAAGCGCAGCAGTGCCGATGCGGGGCAAAAGCCACAGCGTCGTCGACCAATCCTGCTGGCCGAGCGAACCGGCGCCCCAGATGAACAGGCTGGCCAGCCATTCATGCCGCAGCACGATGAGAGCGGCACCGATGGCGCCGGCATAGAGGCTGACCACAAGCCCCGCCAGCACCACCGAAAGCGGCGACAGGCCCTTGTGCCAGGACAGAGCGATGACGGCGGCAAGGGCCATAAATGCGCCGGCCAGCGCCACCCATTCGCGGCCGAAGGCAAGCAGGGACGGTGACAGAAGCGTCGCCAGTGCCAGCGCCAGATAGGCGCCGGCCGAGACGCCAACGGTTTCAGGCGAGGCGAGCGGGTTGCGCAGAACCTGCTGCAGGACAGTTCCGGCAAGCCCGAGCGCCGCACCGCACAAAAGGCTGATCGCAAGACGGGGCAGGAAGGCATAGTGGACGAGCACCTGCCGCATGTCAGCGATGTCGGGAGCGGCGAGCGATTGGAGCCAGAGCGCCGATGGCAGTTGCACGGTGAGGTTCGAGACGGTTGCCGCTGCCGCAGCCGCGAGCAGCACCGCGCAAAGCAGGATCGCGCCTACCGGCTGATTGCTGGAAAAGCTCCACACGGGGGCCCGGCCGGCCGACGCAGGCTTCCCCCTTTGGGCAATGGCAGCATCCTCAGCCATGGGCGGCCTCCGCGGTCATCGCCGATGCCAGGACCCGAGCAAAACGGCTCGCGGATGGAAGCGCGCCAAACATCAGGACGGCAGGAAGGCGCATGATCGAGCGGTTGCGCACGAAGGGCATGGCATTCCAGACCGGACTTTCGGTCAGCGTGCCGCCGGCGCCCTCAGGCAAGGGTTCGAGATAGGCGAGGCGCGCATCGCTGGATGTCGCCAGCCCGTCGATGCCGACGGTCGAAAACCCCCAATAGTTGGTCTCGGCCGTCCACGCGTTGCTGAGCCCGATGCGGTCGAACACCTCCTGAAACAGGCTCTTTGCGCCGTAGACGCGCACATTGCGGGGGTCCAGGAAGCTGACGACATAGATCGGCCGTGCCGAAAGCGGCGCCAGTTGCTGGCGAACCTCCAAAAGATACGCGTCTGTCGCCGCGATCAGCGCCTCGCCTTCGCTTTCCTTGCCGACAAGCCCGGCGAGCTGGCGCGTCGCCTCGAGCGCGCGCCGATAGGGTTGCCCGGCCTCGGTATAGAGCCCGATCGTCGTCACTGGAGCCACGCGTTCGAGCAGCGGCTTGATGCCCTCGAGATACGGCATGGACAGGATGATGTCGGGCCTGAGCTGCTGCAGGAATTCGAGATTGGGCTCGAGCAGCGTGCCGAGATCGGCGACGTCGGGCGGCAGCCGCGGCTCGACCACCCATTTCTCCCAGACCTCCCGATCGGCAATGGCGACCGGGCTGACACCGAGCATGAGCAAGGTCTCGGTCAACCCGTCATCCAGGCAGACGATGCGCAACGGACGGGCTTCAGCCGTGGAGGACCTCATGCCGGCGAACGGCAGCGAAAAAAGCCCGAGCGCCTGGCGCCGGGTCATTCGGCTGCGCAAATGATCGGGCGCGGCTCTCGACTGGGGCTCTTGGTCTCTCTGCAATGCGGCCGGCCCTGCTTTTCGGGGGTTGGTCTCCAGTGACCACTGCCCGGTGACTATGAAACATGAGTATACTAGTCAACATTTAAGATGCCTGCCCAGTCAACTTTCACGCAACCGCATGCCAAGCGCAGACGCCCACTGGCCGCAAGGCGATTCGCCCGTACAACAACCCTGTGCGACGTCACCGTCCGAATCACGGTTTGCGAAGCCCAATCCGCGCCCCGCATCATTTTTCCTCCACGAATGCATTCCATGATAGAGGGAGCTACGGTCGCCTTTGGGCAGCCGTTTCCTGGATTGCCTGAGAGACCAAAGACGGCCAAGAACCAAAAGCCGGCAGCAAGCCGCCACCTGAAGACGTCAAGGACCGGTCGAACGCATCAAGGCAGCGTGATCGGGTTGCACTCGGCAAGGCTTGATGATTTGTTGCCGCTATACGGAGAACGAATGATGCGAGAGCCTGCCGGTCAAGACGAATACGGGTCGACGAACCCTTTCGATCCGGACGACCTGCCAACCTTGAACGCAATCGGCCCGAGCATGGGAAGCGGCAATGATTTCGAGAGATATGCCGTTGCCGTGATCATCGTGTTCGGTGCGCTGATCATCGGCGGGCTGATGGCCGCATCGATGGTCTTCGGGCACCGCAACGGCTTCCTCTTCGCGCTTGGCGGCGCCACATCCGCCTGGATCTCCGGAAATGCGCTGCTGCTCGACCGGCCGCGCATCTATGCGCTGTTCGTCGGCATTGCCGCCTTGATGCTGGTTGCGTCCACCCTCACGCTGGTCTTGTGACGGTCAAGTCGGTGTGAGCCGATCCACTTGAGCAGCGGGCGATCAACCCGAATCGCCACGCTGCTCCAAGCTTTTCCTCCGAGCTGTCAGTATCCGAGCGCCTCGCCAGAGGCCGCGCGGCTGTCGATGGCGCCGTTGTAGCGCGCGCCGCCGCCTTTCTCGATTTCCGCCAGGCTCTTGCCGCCGACCAGGATGCCGGCGGCCTGACCCCAGGTCTGGTCGGCGAGATCGAGGTGATATCCCATGCCGGCCAGCAGCTTTTCTGTGTCCGGCGACAGGCCGAACGGCTCGACATACACCTTGTCGGGCAGCCATTGATGGTGGATGCGCGGCGCGTCGATCGCCTCCTGGATGTTCATGCCGTGGTCGATGACATTGACGATCGCTTCCAGCGTGATGGTGATGATGCGCGAACCACCGGGGCTGCCGATGACCATGAACGGCTTGCCGTCCTTGGCGACCACGGTCGGGCTCATCGACGACAGCGGCGTCTTCTTCGGCTGGATGGCGTTGGCCTCCCCCTGGACCAGGCCATAGAGGTTGGGCACGCCGGGTTTCTGGGTGAAATCGTCCATTTCGTTGTTGAGCAGGATGCCGGTGCCGTCGGCGACGACGCCGGCTCCAAAGGAACCGTTCAACGTGTAGGTGACCGCGACCGCATTGCCCGCATCGTCGATGATCGAATAATGCGTCGTCTCCTTGCTCTCGCCAAAGCCCTTCGGCATCAAATCCTGCGACACGCCGGCCCGGAACGGGTCGATCTTGTCGCGGATATCCTTGGCATAGGCCTTATCAAGCAGTTTCGAGACCGGGTTATCGACGAAATCAGGATCGCCAAGCGCTGAATTGCGGTCGACATAGGCGTAGCGCATCGCCTCGACCATGACGTGGACCGTCTCGGCGGAACCTGCGCCGAGATAGGACAGCGGGTAGCCCTCCAGCACGTTGAGGATTTCGCAGATGATGATGCCGCCGGAGCTGGGCGGCGGCGAGGAGGTGATCTCGTAGCCGCGATAGGTACAGGTCACGGGCTTGAGCTCACGCACCGCATATTGCTCGAAATCCGGCTTGGCGAGAATGCCGCCCTTGGCGCCGCTCGCCTTGATGATGGCGTCAGCGATGGCGCCTTTATAGAAGGCATCCGTACCCTTTTCGGAAATGGCGGCGAGCGAGGCGGCGAGGTCGGGCTGGACCAGCCGCTCGCCGATGCCATAG
>NZ_RZRR01000515.1:0-4069 GCF_003998555.1 Mesorhizobium sp. M7A.F.Ca.CA.002.09.1.1
CCGCCGGGACGGCGCCGGAGCGGGGGGCGCCGCCGCCCGCCGTTTCCGGCATGACCGGCTTCAGCACGCGCTCACGCACCAGATGGCGGGTGACTTCGCTTTCAGCCTTGTTGAGATACCAGTCGATGAGCCGGCGGATTTCGGCGCGCTGCATCGGGTCCTCGGCGAACAGCCGCTTGTCGCGCTTCAGCACGCCGCGCGTTTCATCGAGATATTCCGATATGACCGTCGCGCCGACGATCGGCACGTCGCCTTCGGCCAGCAGGATCGGCAGCGTGCCGGCCGGGTTCAGCGCCAGGAACTCCTTGCGCCGGGTCCACGGCTTTTCCTCGATCAAAGCCAGCTCCTCGCCATACTCGCCGAATGCGAGGCGGACGAAGCGACAGGTGGCGAACATGGGATGGTGGAAAAGCGTCAGCATGGTTCCGCGATGATAAAGCGCACTGGCGAATCGCAGGGCGCACCGGTAAGTCTTGGCCGCCCGGTTAGCGGGCCGTCAGGGTGTTGCGACCTATAGGGGGACTTCAACGCCATGACAAGCAAGCCCTTCTGTCAGCCGTCATGCCAATGCCGAGGTAGCCATGGAAAGCCAGACCATCGTCGAAGCCCTGCTGCTCGGCCTGCTGGAGGGGCTGACCGAGTTCATACCGGTGTCCTCGACCGGCCATATCCTGCTCGCTGGCCATTTCCTCGGCTTCCACTCGACCGGCAAGGCCTTCGAGATCCTGATCCAGCTCGGCGCCATCCTGGCGATCCTCAGCGTTTATTTCCGCCGCCTCTGGAAAATGCTGCTCGAACTGCCGCACGACCGACTGACCAGGCATTTCGTCATCGGCATCCTCATCGCCTTCCTGCCGGCGGCATTCATCGGCGCGCTGGCGCATGATTTCATAAAGACGGTGCTGTTCGAATCGCCGAGGCTGATCTGCATCATGCTGATTATCGGCGGCGTCGTGCTGCTGGTGGTCGACCGCATGAACCTCAAGCCGGTTTATCGCGACGTCGAGCGCTTCCCGACCCGGCTTTACCTGCAGATCGGGCTTTTCCAGTGCCTGTCGCTCATTCCCGGCACATCGCGTTCGGGCTCGACCATCGTCGGCGCCCTGCTTTTGGGCGTCGACAAGCGCGCGGCCGCTGAATTTTCCTTCTTCCTTGCAATCCCGACCATGGTCGGCGCCTTCGCCTTCGACCTGTTCAAGAACCGCAACGTGCTGAGCAGCGCCGACCTGCCGATCATCGCCGTCGGCTTCGTCGCCGCCTTTGTCACGGCGCTCATCGTCGTGCGCTTCCTGCTCGATTACGTCTCGCGCAAGGGTTACTCGCTGTTCGGCTGGTGGCGGCTGGTGGTGGGCGGTGTCGGGTTGGTGGCGTTGATGATCTGGGGGTGAGGAGTGTTCCGCGTAGCGGCCCTCACGCTTCGTCCCACGGGCTCCGCCCGTGGATGACGAATGAAGGAGGGCTGCCCCCTCTAACTCTTCCCATAAAACGCGTTCTCGACATGCACCGGCCAGCGCCAGGGCAGCACGGCGACCATGTCGAAGCGCATCGACAGCCTGCCGTAGTCCGCTTGGCGCGACAGCCAGATGTCGGCCGCGCCTTCTATTCGACGTTCCGATTCGTGGCCGATCGCCTCCATGGCTTCCATCAGCGACCGGCGCGCCTTGACCTCGACGAACAGCACCAGGTCGCCGCGCCGCGCGATCAGGTCGATCTCGCCGAAGCGCGTGCGGTGGCGGCGCGCCAGGATCCGGTAGCCCTTCAGCATCAGCGCTGCCGCCGCCAGCCATTCGCTGCGATGGCCGCGCCGATAGGCTTTTTGGCGGCTGGCGCTCGGGCGTTCAGCCACCGTCGCTTTCTCCCGAAGCATCCTTGAGCTCCAGCAATCGCCGATAGAGCGCCTGTTTCTGGCCGCCGGTCATCTTCGCGGCTTCCGCCGCCGCCTTGGAGGCCGGCATCTCGGCGGCAAGCGACAGAAGCAAACGGTCGATGTCGGCGGGTTCGTCGACCCTGGCCTCGGCCGGAGCGACGCAGACGACGATCTCGCCCTTCGGCGTATCGGCCGCGGCATAGTGGTCGGCCAGCGCCTGCAGCGTGCCGGTTCGCATCTCCTCGAAGGTCTTGGTCAATTCCCTGCCGATCGCGGCCTTGCGCTCGCCGCCCAGCGCTTCGACCATGGCACCGAGGGATTCGGCCAGCCGGCGCGGCGATTCGAAGAAAATCAATGTCGCCGGCACGGCTTTCAGTGCCTCCAGCCGCGTCAGCCGCTGCCCGGTCTTCACCGGTAAAAATCCGGCGAACATGAAGGCATCGGAGGGCAGGCCGGATGCGGTCAACGCCGCGAGCGGCGCCGATGGGCCGGGGATAGGCACGACGCGAATGCCGTGGTCGAGCGCCTCGCCGACCAGCCGGTAGCCGGGATCGGACACCAGCGGCGTGCCGGCATCGGAGATCAGCGCCACGCTCTGTCCGGCCTGCAGCGCCGCGATCAGCTTCGGCCCGGCCTCGCCGGCATTATGCTCATGATAGGCTGTGGTGCGGCGGCGGATGCCATAACGGTCGAGCAGCACGCGCGACACCCGTGTATCTTCGCAAGCGACGATGTCGGCGGCGGCCAGCGTCTCCAGCGCGCGCAGCGTGATGTCGGCGAGATTGCCGATCGGCGTCGCCACCAGATAGAGCGCCGGCTCCAGCGGCCGGGCCGCGATCTCGGTCTGCCCGACCACATAGCTGCGCTTGCCCGTCTCTGCGGTCACTGATCAAGTCTCCGTTCGACCCTGTTTGGCACGGCTGACGCGGGCTTGCAAAAGCTGACGCCGATGTAAGGAATTCGCCTTTCCTTTGCCACAGTGGGGAACCAAACCGGCGTTGGCAGATTAGCCCCCTGATTCCGGAGGAGGACAGGATGGACAGCCTCAAGATACAAGACGCTTTCGAGCCCTACTATGCCGGCCGCAACCGCGTTGCCACCCCCAGGGACAAGCGCCCGTCTGCCAAGACCGAGCACAGCCTGACCGAAGAGCGCGTCGCCAGCACCTTGCCGACGAACGTCAGCCTTTCCGACAACAAACCCGACAGCACGACGGAGCACTGACCGGACGATGCCCAATCGCTTCGATATCTTCATCACCCGTCTTGAAACGAAGAACGCACGCCATGGCGCGCAACTACCCTCGATAGGCGACCAGCACAGCACCCGCCGCGATAAGGGCGACGCCAAGCCAGTTCGCTCCGGACAACCGCTCGCCGAGAAAGGCCGCGCCAAACACCGCCACAAGCACGACGCTTAGCTTGTCGATCGGCGCCACCTGCGCCGCATTGCCGATCTTCAGGGCGCGAAAATAGCAGAGCCATGAAGCGCCGGTCGCCAGACCGGACAGGGCGAGGAAAGCCCAGGTCTTTCCCGAGATCGTAGCCGGCGACTGGAACTGGCCGCTGGCGAGCAGGATGGCACCGAGCACGATCAGGATGATGATCGTGCGGATGAAGGTGGCGAAATCGGAATTGATGTTCTCGATGCCGACCTTGGCGAAGATCGCCGTCAGGGCAGCGAATGCAGCCGAGAGCAGCGCCCAGAATTGCCAGGAGGATACGGTCAGGTTCATGCGGGTGGCCTTCGCGGATTGCGTCTTAACCGAGATACCGTGAAACGCGTGCCTTCAGAAGGCCAATCAACTCCAGATCCATGAATTCATAATCGTCAGGTATGTCGAGGCAGATCACACGCGCCTTCTTCAGGCTGGCCCTGAATTTCTTCTGCAGCTTGGTGCGGTGCGCCTTTTCCATGACGAAGATGATGTCGGCCCAAGCGACCAGCTCATGCGTCAGCGGCGTGTCGGCATCGTGGTTGGTTCCGGCCGAGGCCACCTCGATATCGCGGCGCGTTGAAAACACCTGTTCGGCGGTCGGGCTGCGCAAGCGGTTCTGGCTGCAGACGAAAAGGACGTTCTTCAAGGGTTAGCGCGCCAGATCGGCGACCACCGCGTCGAGCACGATCATGCCGGCGGCCGTGGCGCGCAGGCGCGCATTGCCGATCGGCGCCACCAGCCCTTCGCCCTGCAGCATCGACAAC
>NZ_RZRR01000516.1:0-4061 GCF_003998555.1 Mesorhizobium sp. M7A.F.Ca.CA.002.09.1.1
CCGCAATTGCCGGCCGCCCTCCGCAGAGGCTTTAGATGACCGCCAAGCCCGCGCCCGTTCTCATCATCGGTTCCGGCCCGGCCGGCTATACGGCGGCGGTCTACGCCGCCGTATAGCCGGCCGGGCCGGAACCGATGATGAGAACGGGCGCGTGCTTGGTGGTCATCTAAAGCCTCTGCGGAGGGCTGCCGGCAATTGCGGCATGGAAAACTCGATCATTGTCGCGCGTAATGTAAGTGTTGCCCACGACGCCAGCAAGGCAAGTTGGAGTTCGTCCCCGGAAAGCTTTGTCACACCCTGTCGCCTGCGGATCCCGCGAAATATTCCGGGCGAAGGATGGAATGGACAGCGAAGTCGTTTAATTACAAAATCACGCAAGATTCTTGCGTGTTGCCCCTCATGATCGAGAGCCCTCATGCCGCTCAAGGCCGACCTCGACGCCATCGACTGGAAGATCCTGCGCGAATTGCAGGGCGACGGCCGCATGACCAATGTCGAACTGTCGAACCGCGTCGGCATTTCGGCACCGCCATGCCTGCGCCGCGTCAAGCGCCTGGAGGAAGCCGGCATCATCCGTGGCTACCGCGCTCTGCTCAACGCACCAGCGCTCGGCCTTGATGTCGTTGCCTTCTGCCTCGTCGGCCTGCATCATCAAGCCGATGCCGAGCTGCGCATCTTTGCCGAGCGCACCCGCGGCTGGCCGATCGTACGCGACGCCTGGATGGTGTCGGGCGAATCCGATTTCCTCCTGCATTGCGTGGCGAGCGACCTCGGCGCCTTCCAGAGCTTCGTCATCGAGGAACTGACCTCGACCCCGAATGTCGACACGGTGCGCACAGCGCTCACCATCCGCCGGGTCAAGGACGAAGGCTTGGTCTCGTTCGCACAGCCTTGAGCCGGTTGAACCGCAACCGGCTTTCGCCGATGCGGCCTGAGCGCCTCGCCATATCAGCGCCGCTTTGGCGTTCGATAGGCTCTCCTGTGGAGCCGGATGTACTGCCGTAGCCACCTTGCTGGTTTCCTAGAGCAATTCCAGAAAAAGTGTGTAACGGTTTTCCTGGGAAAAGCGCATAGCGCTTTCGGGATTGCATAATACAGGTGGCGCAGGGCAGCCCAATTCCGAGAACAGTGTGCCGTGGGGTGGGACGATGACTCGATTTTCTAGCCCGGTTTCGGCGCTGGTCATCTGTATGAACGAGGCCGACATGATCGGCGAATGCCTGGAAAGCGTCGACTTCTGCGCCGAGATCATCGTCGTCGATTCAGGCTCGACGGACAGCACTCTGGACGTCGTCAATGCGTTCATCGCCAAGGGCTACCCGATAAGGCTGTTTCACAATGATTGGCCGGGCTTTCCTCGTCAGCGGCAATTCGCGCTCGATCAGGCCACCCAACCGTGGTGCCTTTCGATTGAAGCCGACGAGGCCATCGATGACGTTCTCAGGCAGTCGATCACGAATGTGACGCAGCTTGGGAACGATGCTTTCGACGGATGGTACATCAGGCGCCGCGACAAGCTGAAGGGTTATGGCTATGCGCACCGCTGGGTGCTTCACAACAGGCTGCTGCGTCTTTTCCGGCGCGACAAGGCGACCATGGACCTCAATCTGCGGGTCCATGAGTCGTTCGAGGTGCCGGGCGAAACCGGCACCATAGAAAATGGCGTGCTGCTGCATCGCCGCGAAATGACTATTGCCGAGGATCTGGCGAGAGCCAACACCTACTCCAGCCTCAAGGTCGCCACGCTGGTCGAACGAGCCAAGAAGCCTGGCCTGATAAGACTGGTGCTGTCGCCGCTTGGCAACTTCCTGAAGTTTTACCTGGCCAAGCGCTACTTCCTGTGCGGCCGGCACGGGTTCGTCTATTCGATGCTGGTGATGGTGTATTCGTTCGCCACCGAGGCCAAGCTCTATGAAGCCTGGCGGGACAACGATCGGGTATAAACCGTTAGGGCGCGCCCGAGGCGGCCCCAAGTGCAGCTATTGCGGCGAGCAGGCCGTCGAAGTCCGCGCGGTCGCACCAAGGCCGAATTGTGAAGCCCCGTCGGACAGCCGCTTGCCCGTCCACCAGCCAGCCCTGCGAGAGGCCGGCGCGTTGTCCCGCCTCCATGTCGGCCTCCTTGTCGCCGACGATCAGCGAACGCCGCAGATCGAGCCCGAGGCGACTGGCCGCCTCCAGCAGCATGCCCGGATTGGGCTTGCGCATCGGATGATCTGCGGCCGCGAGCGGGCCGGAGCCCGCCTCGTGATAGGCGCAGGCAAGGACCATGTCGACGAACGCATTGTCGGCGCGTAGCAGTTCGAGCACGCGGCCATTGACGGCGGCGAAATCGCTCCAGCCGAAATAGCCGCGCGCGATGCCGGACTGGTTGGTGACGACGATGACGGGAATGCCGGCCCCGTTGGCGGCGGCTATCACCGCGGCTATATCCGCGCGCAGCACCATTTCGCCAGGATCATCCGGATAGCCCGTATCGATATTGATGGTGCCGTCGCGGTCGAGGAACAGCGCCGGAGAGCCGGCGGCGAACACCTTTGAGCCGACCTGCTCGACCCACAGGCCCGGCTCAGCCAGCGGATAGCGGCCAGAGGTCGTGGGATCAGCCATTGCTGAGGCGCGCTTCGACCACCTCGCACAGATGATGATAAAGGCACAGATGCCCCTGCTGGATGATCGGCGTCGAGGTCGACGGAACGTTGAGCAGGATATCGGACAGAGGTTTCAGCTTGCCGCCGGTATCGCCGGTCATGCCGATCACCGTCATGTCCATCCTCCGTGCCTGTTCGGCGGCGGCGAGGATGCTCGGCGAATTGCCGCTGGTCGAGATTGCCAGAAGCACGCCGCCGGCCGCGCCATGCGCCTCGACCTGGCGCGAAAACACCGTGTCGAAGCCATAGTCGTTGCCCCAGGCGGTCAGCACCGCCGCATTGGCCGGCAGCGCGATGACATTGTAGGCCTTGCGCTCCTTGAGAAAGCGGCCGACCAGTTCGCCGGCAATGTGGATGGCGTCGCTGGCCGAGCCGCCATTGCCGGCGATGAGCAAGGCCTTCCCCGACGAAAGCGCCGTCACCACCGCGCTCGCCGCCCGCTCCATCTCACCGGTCAGGTCCCGTTCGACCATGGCTGATATGGCAGCCGCCGAGCGGACAAGGTAATCGTTCAAGTCGGACATGAAACCCTCAGTTTGTGGTGCCGCCGGCGCGCAATTTGCCAATGGTGTTGGTGGTGCTTTTTCCAGCGACGAGATCGACCAGCACGACGCGTCCGCCGGCCTTCTGCACCACATCGGCGCCGACCACGGTATCGACCGTGTAATCGGCGCCCTTGACCAGTATGTCGGGCAGCAGCGCTTCGATCAGCGCCAGCGGCGTATCTTCCTCGAACACCACGACCGCGTCGACCGAGGCGAGTGCTGCCAGCACGCAGGCGCGGTCGTGCTGGTCGTTGACCGGCCGGCCGGCGCCCTTCAGGCGCCGCACCGAGGCATCGCTGTTGAGGCCGAGCACCAGCCGGTCGCACTGGCTTCGCGCCGCGTGCAGCAAGCTGACATGGCCGGCATGCAGGATGTCGAAGCAACCATTGGTGAAGCCGACGCTCAGGCCCTCTTCCTTCCACGCCGCCACCATGCGGGCGGCCGATGTGGCGTCGAGGATGGCGTCCTTGTGGGCGGTCGGCCCATGTGAACGGAACAGCGCGCCGGTGAGTTCCTCGACCGTCAGCCGCGCTGTGCCGCGTTTTCCCACAACGACGCCACCAGCGGCATTGGCGATCGAAGCGGCCATGACCGTATCGGCGCCTACGGCCAGCGCCAGCGCGAAGCTCGCGATCACCGTATCGCCGGCGCCCGAAACGTCGAACACTTCGCGCGCCTGGGTGGCGATGTGGCGCGCCTCGTCGGGGCCGACCACGCTCATGCCCTTTTCGCTGCGCGTCGCAACGACGAAATCGAAACCATGTGCCGAAATCAGCTGGCGCGCGGCAGCCACGATCTCGTCATCGGCGAACACCGCATGGCCGACGGCCTCGCCGAGTTCCTTGCGGTTGGGGGTGATGGCGGTCGC
>NZ_RZRR01000517.1:0-4039 GCF_003998555.1 Mesorhizobium sp. M7A.F.Ca.CA.002.09.1.1
CTCCTGGAAGATCATGCTGATCTTGCGGCCACGGACCTTGTTGAGCTCGGATTTGCTGAGTGTTAGAAGATTGCGGCCACGATAGTCGACGCTGCCTGTCGCTTCGCCATTCGACGCCAGCAGGCTCATCGCCGCCATCATCGTCTGGCTTTTGCCGGAGCCGGATTCGCCGACCACGGCAACGGTCTCGCCCGATTTGACATGGATGTTTATGCCCTTGACCGCCTCGACGGCGCCGTCGAGCGTGCGGAAGCGGACACGCAAATCCTTGACGCTGAGGATCGTTTCGGAAGCAGCCATCTCAGCGGTCCCCCTCTTTATCGACCCGCATCTTAGCGATCCCCATCTTAGCGATCCCTCGGGTCGAGTGCGTCGCGCAGGCCGTCGCCGACGAAGTTCAGCGCAAACAGCGTCGAGACGAGGAAGAAGGCGGGGAACAGGAGCAGCCAGTTGGCGGTGCCGATGTTCTTGGCGCCGACCGAGATCAGAACGCCCCAGCTGGTCATCGGCTCCTGCACGCCGAGGCCGAGAAACGATAGGAAGCTTTCCAGGATGATCACCTGCGGCACCAGCAGCGTCATGTAGATGACCACCGGGCCGAGCAGGTTGGGGATGACGTGGCGCAGCAGGATGCCGCGCTGGCCGACGCCCATGGCTTCCGCCGCCTGGACATATTCCTGGCGGCGGATCGACAGTGCCTGGCCGCGCACGATGCGCGCCATGTCGAGCCACAGCACGGCGCCGACGGCCAGGAACATCAGCACGAAGTTGCGGCCGAAGAACACCACCAGCATGATGACGAAGAAGATGAAGGGCAAGGAATAGAGCACGTCGACGATGCGCATCATCACCTCGTCGACCTTGCCTCCGGCAAAACCGGCAGCGGCCCCGTAGACCACGCCGATGACCACCGCCACGACGCCCGCGAGCAGGCCGATGGCCAGCGATATACGCCCGGCCATCAGCGTGCGCGACAACAGGTCCCGTCCGGTGTTGTCGGTGCCGAACAGGAAATATTGCTGCTTGATCGAGGCGCTCATCGTCACTTCGAGACCGTCCGGCGACTTGCTCTCGATCTTGGTGTCGTCAAAGGCATCGGATCGGTCAAGATAGCGGATGTTGCGATCGTCGATCGGCCTGGTCGACTTGACGGTGACGAAGACCTGGTTGCCTTCCTGCCGCCATTCCTTGATGTCGACCCGCATGCGCTTGATCGCTTCGGTGAGCGCCGTCTCGATCATGTCGGCCTTCGGATAGGCTGACAGGCTTGGCGGCATGCGCACATAGTCGGCATAGATGGTGGTGTATTGATGCGGCACGAACCACGGCCCGAACACGCTGACGACACCGATCAGGGCAAGGTAATACAGGCTGAACATGGCGGCGCGATTGGCCTTGAGCCGCGCCCAGGCATCCCCCCAGAGCGAACGGCCGATGACGGTGGGGGCGACTGTGGCCGCGATGTCAGTCATAGCGCACCCTCGGATCGACGACCGCGTACATGACGTCGACGATCAGGTTGAAGACAATGGTAAAGATGGCGATCACCACCACCGTTCCCATCACCAGCGTGTAGTCACGATTGAGCGCGGCATCGACGAAATAGCGGCCGACGCCTGGGATGGAGAAGATCGTCTCGACGATGACCGAGCCGGTCAGCAGTGCCGCCGCCGCCGGACCGGTGAAGGAGACGATCGGCAGGATGGCGCCGCGCAAAGCATGCTTGACCACCACCGACCAGTCGGACAGGCCCAGCGCGCGCGCCGTGCGGATGTGGTGGGACCGCAAGGATTCGATCATCGAGCCACGCATCAGCCGGGCGACGATGGCGATCTGCGGCAGGGCGAGCGTCAGCACCGGACCGACCTTGTTGATGAAAGCGCCATCGCCCCACCCACCGATCGGCAGCAGCCTCCAGGTCAGCCCGAACAGGAGTTGGATCACCGGCGCGATGACGAAGGTTGGGATGGTGCTGCCGGCCGTCGCCAGCGCGATCACCGTATAGTCGCCAAGCTTGTTCTGATTGAGCGCCGCAATGGTGCCGAGCACGGAACCGAGCAGCAGCGCCAGGACAAGCGCCGAGGCGCCGAGCTGGACCGAAATCGGCAGCCCCTTGGCGAACAGTTCGGTGACGGTGAAATCCGGCATGTTGTAGCTCGGGCCGAAATTGCCGCGCAACAGATTGCCGAGATAGTGGACGAATTGCAGCCAGAGCGGGTCGTTGAGGCCAAACTGGGCTTCGAGATTGGCCCTGATCTCGGGACTGAGCCCCCGCTCCTGGTTGAATGGACCGCCCGGCGCGACGCGCATCAGGAAAAACGCCATTGTCACGATGACGAACAGCGTTGGAATGGCGGTCAGAAGCCGCCGTAATACGTATCGCAGCATCGGTGCCCCGCTTGATCCAGAGCCGCGCGCGTCCAGTTGGACGGCCGCGCTCCAGCTTTCAAATCTTCGCACCGACATTTGCCGAAATCGAATTCCGGTACCCGGGCCGATGCGATGGCAAACCATCGCCACCGCGCCTGGAAGGCGCGGTGGCTTGGCCAGGGTTAGTCCTTGCTGACGAAGCGCGACGGATGCACGTCCATCACGTTGTCGACGAAGCCATGCAGCTTCGAGGAGACGATATCGTGGTAGCTGTAATAGAGGAGCGGTATCTGGCCGACGTCGTCGACCAGGATGCGTTCGGCGTCGGCCAGTTCCTTCATGCGCTGTTCGGGGTTGCCCCCGGCGGCGGCCGCCTTGTCCATGGCCGCTTCATAGGCCGGGCTGTTGTAGTCCGAATAATTGTTGCCGCTGGCCTTGCGCGAGATGCCGAGGAAGGTTTCCGGATCCTTGTAATCGGCGATCCAGGCGGCACGTGCCAGATCATAGTTGCCCTTCTGCTCGAGGAAGGAGTAGTGGGTCTTGGTGTCGGTGTTGAGCAGCGTGACGTCGACGCCAAGCGGCTTCAGCTGTTCCTGGATCGCCACCGCAGTGTTCTTGTGGTTTTCCGACGTGTTATAGCGGATTTCCATCTTCAGCGGCTTTTCGGGCGTATAGCCGAGTTTCTCGAGGATCTTCTTGGCCGCATCCTCGCGGTCGATCTGCGGCATGTCCGCATATTTGGCCATTGCCGGCGTGTAGCCTTCGATGCCGGGAGGCACCATTGAATAGCCGGGCAGCATCGAGTTCTGCCAGACTTTTTCGGCGAGGAAGTCGCGGTCGATCGCCATCGAGATGGCATTGCGCAGCTCTACATTATCCCACGGCGCCTTGTCGGTCTTGATCGCATAATAATAGGTGCCGAGATACGGTCCAACGTGGATCTGGTCGCCAAACTTGGTCTTGAGATCGGCGAGCTGTTCAGTCGGAAGGTCGTCGTAGCTGTCCAGTTCGCCTGCCTCGAAGCGCTTCATCGCCGAAGAGCGGTCCTCGGTCGGGATGTAGTTGACGACGTCGAACTTGACGGTCGCCGCATCCCAGAATTTCGGGTTCTTGACCAGCTTCATATGATCGTTGGGAACCCATTCGGCCAGCGTATAGGCGCCGTTCGAAACGAGATTGCCGGGCTTGATCCAATCGGCGCCGAGCTTTTCGATGGAGGCCTTGCTCACCGGATAGGTCGCCTGGTGGGTCAGCATCTCCAGGAAGTAGGGCGTCGGCGCCTTCAGCGTGACCTCCAGCGTATTTGCGTCAATCGCCTTGACGCCCATGTCCTCAGGCTTGCCCTTCTTGGTGTTGACGTCCTCCGCACCCTTTACCGGATACAGCATCGAGGCGTATTCGGCGCCGGTCGCCGGATCCTCCAGCCGGTGGAAGGCATAGACGAAATCGTCAGCCGTAACCGGGCTGCCATCCGACCACATGCCGTCCTTGCGCAGCTTGAACGTATAGACGGTTCCGTCGTCCGAAACCGTCCAGCTCTCGGCGGCACCAGGAATGAGATTGGCCTTCTGGTCCTGCATGACCAAGCCCTGGAACAGGTCGCGCAGGACATTGGCTTCGTAAACCGTCGAGGTCTTGTGCGGATCGACCGACTCCGATTCAGCGGCGG
>NZ_RZRR01000518.1:0-4030 GCF_003998555.1 Mesorhizobium sp. M7A.F.Ca.CA.002.09.1.1
AAAACGCCGGCAAAGGTCGGCACGAGCGGATCGTTGCAGAAGGAGAAACGCTGCGCCGGCTTGCCGGTCGCCGGGTCGGTTACCGGCTGCTTGGGCAAGACACCAAGCCACTGGCCGTAGCGGACGAAGAAGTTCTGCCGGTAGCCATGGTTGACCAGCCAGCTCTCGAGCTGCTCGGCCGACGTATGCATTTCGGTCTGGCTGATCGCCAGCTTCTTCAGATTGGGTTCGAGGTTGATCAGGAAGAAGACGACCATGGTCAGGCACAGCATCGTCAATGCCATGGTGCCAAGACGCCTGATAACGAAGGAAAGCATGGCGGCCCCCTGCCGATGGGTTGGGGTTTGAGCCGGCTATGAAAGCCAACCCTGCCGTGACCGGCGGGGCTGGCTGTCAAACAGGCCTTCGGATGCGATCAACCCTGTTTTTGTTGCATGGCCTTGCCCGCGAGTCCGCAACTTTTTTGAGAATGTGCGGACCAGCAGGGACGGACAATGCAAAGAGCGAGGGAAGGGAGCGAGCCCCTTCCCTCCATGTCGATGCGATATCAAGCCTGGTCGAGCCAGACCTTGCCGTAGTCGCGCTCGAAGGTCGGGTGCATCTTGTAGTTCTGCACCGCCTTCACCGAGTGGCTGTAGAGCTTGCGCCAGTACGGCTGGATCATGATGCCGGAATCCTGCAGTATCTGCTCGATGTCCTTCATCATGTCCTTGCGCTTGGCGGCGTCGGCAACGGCGAGCGCCGCATTGAGCTTGGCATCCCAGTCCGGATTCGACCAGCCGGCCTCGTTCCAGGCCTCGCCGGTGCGATAGGCGATGGCCAGAACCTGGACGCCGAGCGGACGCATGTTCCAGTTGGTCATCGACAGCGGATACTTCGTCCAGTCGTTCCAGAACGTGGAACCCGGCAGAACGGTGCGCTTCACCTTGATGCCGGCGTCGCGCAGCTGGGCGGCGATCGCATCGCCGGTGTTCTTATGCCAGTCTTCGTCGACGGTGATCAGCTCGTGTTCGAAGTCGGCTTGGCCGGCTTCCGCCATCAGCGCCTTCGCCTTGGCCGGATCACGGGCAACCTTGGGCAGCTCGTAATATTCCGGATGGATCGAGCAGACATGGTGGTTTTCGGCGACCGAGCCGGCATTGCCGTAGCCGAGCTGCAAGACGACATTGTTGTCGACCGCAAGCTGCAGCGCGTTGCGCACCTTCTGGTCGCCATAGGGCTTGTTGTTGACGTTGGTGCGGCAGACGATGGTCGACGCGGTGACGATTTCCGACTTCACCAGGTCCATGCCGTCGAGGATCGACACATAGTCGGCCGAAGTCTCGAAGTTGGTGTGCACTTCGCCGGCCTCGAAAGCGCTGACCATGGCTGCCGGATCGGTGCCGTAGTCGATGAATTCCAGGCCATCGAGGAACACTTCGCCGTCCCACCACTTGTCATCGGTGCGGCGCTTGTAGACCACCTTCTGACCGACATCGTAGGAGACGAGTTCGAACGGACCGGTGCCGATCGGGCAGGCCTTGAAGTCGCCGCCCTTCTCATCGAAGGTCTTGTGGACGATCAGCCCGGGATAGTCGCACATGTTCGGAATCAGCGCGATGTCCGGCTTGCTGAGCTTAAGCACGACCGTGTGGTCGTCCGGCTTGGTCACGGCGCTCTCGTCGAGCTTGTCGTCCTTGACCAGCGAGCCGAGACGGCCGGGCATGGAATTGCCTTCGGCTTTCTTGTCAGCCCAGCGCTTCAGGTTGAAGATGACGTCATCGGCGGTGAAGGCATCGCCATTCGACCAGGTGACGCCCTTGCGCACATGCAGCGTATACTGCGTGGCGTCGTCGTTGACGTCCCAGCTTTCCAGCAGATAGGGGCGAAACGTGTATTCGGAGGTGTACTTGACCAGCGGCTCGAGCGCCTGGCGCTCGGCATTGGCGATTTCCGACCAGTCGGCCTTGCGCGGGTCCTTGGGATCTTTGATCCACTGGGCGATCTTCAGCGTGCCGCCCTTCTTGCCCTTTACCTCTTCGGCCTTCGCCGGCGTCGGATCGGCGAGGCCGAGCAAGCCGTAAGCCATTGCCGTCGATGCGCCGAAGACGCTGGCCATGGCCAGGAATTCGCGGCGGTCCACCTTGCCTGCCTTGGCTTCTTCGGCCATGGCCAGGATGTGATCCGGAACGCGATCGCCATTACTCTTATAAATTGTCATGACTTAACTCCCATTGTTGGCTTTCCGCCTTTTAACATTCCGCATCCAGGCCATGATGTCAAAGACGGCGTGGATTGAGAACATGTTAGGGAATGTGCAACTTTGAAAGGGGAGCGGTTCGCGTGATAACGACAGTCTTGGCGCAAATTTGCTACTGTCCGACGGATTCTTCTGGAATCGCGATAGTCGATTAAACTGAGACATTTACTCTGGCCCGCACAGCACCAGAATCGATCCACCATGAGGCCAAAAGCCCCGCCGGACTGTCAGTATTCCTTCTCGTAGAAGATGCCGCCCTTGGCTTCGCCGGCATCGTTGGCCTCGCCGCGCAGCTTGACGCCGCGCCCGACATTGAGGTCGATCGTCGCCTTGCCCGAGCCAGGCTTGTCGCCCTTCTGGATGGTGACATAGGTGCGGTCGTTGAGGTATTTGCCGGCCGAAACCGCCGTGCCGCCCTGGTCGTCGGTGGTGACGTCGAGATCGTCGACGCCAATTGCGCTGCGCAGGTTTTCCAGCAGCGACGTCGAGCCGCCGACGCCGGCCAGCTGCCCCGCCGCTTCGGCGAGCTGGGCGATCTGCAGCGGCGACAGGTTCGACATCGAGCGGCCGAAGATCAATTGCGCCAGCACCTCATCCTCGGGCAGCGCCGGCACCGAGGAGAAGGTGAACTTCGGATTGGTCGCTTCGCCCGACACCACGATGGTGACGGTGGCGCTGGTCGTCGTCGTGGTCGCCGTCAAATTGAGATAGGGCACCAGCGAGCCGGAAAACCCGACCGTGCCTTCGGTGAAGGTCAGCCGCTTGCCGAGGATCGACAGTCGTCCGCGCTGCAAGGTGAAGGTGCCGACCGCTTGCGGCGACGAGGCCGGGCCGGTCAGCTTCAGCGAGCCGCCAAGTTCGGCATCAACGCCCCTGCCCTGGATGAAGATCTGATTCGGCGCGTTGACCGTGACATCGAGCGCAAGGCCGCTACCGCCGCCCTTGCCGCTGGTCGTCGGCGGCCGCAGCGCCTTGTCCTGCGCCTTGACCGCGCCCGGCGCGTTCTTGTGCTTGACGTCGAGCGCCGCCAGCGAGCCCGGCAATTTGTCGGGAACGGTGATCACCGTCTTGGCGAGATTGACGGTACCGGCGATGACCGGTGCGGAGGTCAGCGGTCCCTTGATCGTCAGGTCGCCGCCGAGATTGGCGGTCACCACCCTGCCGTCCGTATAGCGGCCGTCGACCAGCTTGATCGACAGGTCGGCCGGGAAACCCTGCGCCGGGTTGATGCCGACCGTGCCGCTGGCCGACAGGCTGCCGCGCGTCGACAGCGTTCCGGTCAGCCGGTTGATCCTGGCGACGCCGCCGGCAATCGAGACATCGGCGGCGAGATCGTTGACGGCGAGGCCGGAGCGCGCATCGACAAGGCGCGCACCCGAGGTGCTGATGCTGCCGCCGATGACGGGCGATGTCGCGGGACCGCGCACCTGCACGTTGACATTGGCGGTTCCAGACAAAGACAGACCCTGCGCGGCCAGCTTCTGGCTGAGCAGGCCGAACGGCACGACGCCATTGAAGTCGAGCACCAGTGACGGCGTGCCGGCCGTTGTCACGGTGCCGCCGCCCTTGAGGCCAAGGCCGGCGCCATCGCCGACATTGGCATTGAAGGTCAGCTTGTTGCCGCCGAAGGTGCCCGACGAGGAGACACTCACCGCACCGACACCGGCACCGCGCGTCTGCGAGGTCCGCACGCCGGCCGCGTCGAGGTTGAAGACAATGGCGGGGTTCGCCGGCGCACCCGTCACCTTGACCGTGCCTGAGATCGAACCGGCGGCGTCGAGCCCCGGCGAG
>NZ_RZRR01000519.1:0-4028 GCF_003998555.1 Mesorhizobium sp. M7A.F.Ca.CA.002.09.1.1
TCGAGCACCGAGCCTGGCAGGTCGTAATCGGTAGGGCGATGGATCGTCACCAGGTCGAGCTGGATGCGCGGCAGTGCCTTCGCGAGATCGGGCAGCGCCGGAACCAGCATCAGCAAGGCAAAGGAAATCGGCGCCCGGATGGTCACGGTCTGGACGGCGCGCGGCTCGAACAGTTCCGCGGTGCTGTTGCCGATGGTGGCGAAGGCCGACTGGATGTGGGGGAGGTAGGCTGCCCCCTCCGGCGACAGGGCGACGCCGCGCGCCAGCCGCGAAAACAAACGTGTCTTCAGCCGCTCCTCGAGAAAGCGGATGTGCTGGCTGACGGCCGCCTGGGTGAGGCCAAGCTCGGCTGCCGCCGCGGTGAAATTCGACAGCCGCGCCGCAGCCTCGAAACTGCGCAGCCAGTCGAGCGGCGGCAGGGGTGTGGTTCGAGACATTAGTATATCGTGGTCATTGGCCAAAAAAGGATAATTTGAATTATGCCTCTCGCGCGATCAACATGCAATCGAAACCCTGCGGATCAGCTGCGGGGGACGCAATGGACAGGAACGGATCTCCATGCTCACCCAGGCGCTGATCGGCGACGAAGGTAGAACAATCGAACTTGGCTGGAAGGACGGGTCGCGCAGCCGCTTTCACGCCATGTGGCTGCGCGACAATGCGCTGGACGACAAGACGCGCAGCGCCGGCAATGGCCAACGGCTGATCACCATCCTCGACATTCCCGCCGACACCAGGATCGGCGCGGCATCGCTCAAGGGCGGCGCCCTGGAAGTCAGCTTCGTGCCGGAGCAGAAAACAGTGAGTTTCCCGGCGGCATGGCTGAGTGCCAATGCCTATGATCGTGACGCGGCCCGCCAGCCCGGCTGGACAGACGAGGCCACCGTGCGATGGACCAAGGCCTCGATGCAGAATTCGGTGCCGCGCGCCGGCTATGCTGCGGCCAGCCATGATCGCGCTGTGCTGGGGCAATGGCTGTCGGCGGTGAAAGCCTATGGCTTTGCGGTGATGGACGATCTGCCGGCCGAATCCGGAGCGCTGTGCAAGGTGTCCGATCTGTTCGGCTATATCAGGGAGACCAATTACGGCCGCTGGTTCGAAGTGCGCGCCGAGGTCAATCCGAGCAATCTCGCCTACACCAATCTCGGGCTCCAGGCGCATACCGACAATCCCTATCGCGACCCCGTGCCGACGCTGCAGATCCTGTCCTGCATCGAGAATACGGTTGAGGGCGGCGAATCCAGCGTCGTCGACGGGTTTGCCGTCGCGGCTGCGCTGCAGGCTGAGAACCCGGAAGGCTTCCGGCTGCTGAGCTCATGCCCGGCGCGCTTCGAATATGCCGGCTCTTCCGGTGTGCGGCTGCAGGCGAAGCGGCCGATGATCGAGCTCGGGCCCGATGGCGAGCTGATCTGCATCCGCTTCAACAACCGCTCGCTGGCGCCGACGGTCGACGTGCCCTTCGCCGACATGGAGGCGTACTACGCCGCCTACCGCCGGTTCGCCGAACTGATCGAGGATCCATCCTTCGAAGTGACGTTCAAGCTCGAAGCGGGGCAGGCTTTCATCGTCGACAACACGCGCGTCATGCACGCCCGCAAGGCGTTTTCCGGAACCGGCAAGCGCTGGCTGCAGGGCTGTTACGCCGACAAGGATGGCCTGCTGTCGACGCTCGCGTCGATAGAACACGGGTTCAAGGAGGCGGCGGAATGAGCGGCCAGGATTTGAACGCGGACAATATCGTCGAATTCATTGCCGACATCTTCGAGCGCCGGGGTGCGGAATCCTACCTCGGCGAACCCGTCACCATGTCGGAGCACATGCTGCAGGGCGCCTGGTTCGCCGAAAAGGACGGCGCGCCGGACGAGCTGGTGGCGGCGGCGCTGCTGCACGACATTGGCCATTACACCAGCGAGTTCGGCACCTATTCGCCCGAGGATGTCGAGGACAAGCATCATGACGAAGCCGGCGGCGAAGTGCTGGCGCCGTTCTTTCCACCTGTCATCGTCGAATGCGTCAGGCTGCATGTCGCCGCCAAGCGCTATCTCTGCGCCACCGATCCGACCTATTTCGGCAGGCTGTCGCCGGCCTCGGTGCATACGCTGTCGCTGCAGGGCGGGCCGATGAATGCCGAGGAGGTGGCCGAGTTCCGCAAGAACCCGTTCCATGAGGAAGCGGTCCGGGTCCGCATCTGGGACGAGAGCGGCAAGATTGCCAACATGAAGACGCGGACGTTTCGCGATTACGTGCCGCTGTTGCAGCGGGTGGTGACGCAGTTCGCGGCGGGTAAGCCGGCGTAATTCCCTCAAAGGAAGGAGGCAGGGGGCAAGCCCTGCCTTCTTTCTTCCGGCTTCGCCGGAATCGCGCTCGCCTACCCCTTGTGATGCACCTGCTGCAGCCCGTAGACCGGCGTCGCCAAGCCGGCCTGCCTGGCCTTCAGCTGCAGCGCCAGGAATTGTGAATAGTGGCGTGACTGGTGCAGGTTGCCGCCGTGAAACCACAGCGCTTCCTGCTGTGTAGGCTTCCACATGTTGCGCAACTCGCCTTCCCAGGGGCCGGGATCCTTGGTGGTGTTCGAGCCGAGGCCCCAGCATTTGCCGACCTTGTCGGCGGTTTCGCGCGATATCAGATCGGCGGCCCAGCCGTTCATCGAGCCGTAGCCGGTGGCGTAGACGATGAGGTCCGCAGGCAGTTCCGACCCGTCGCTGAGCAGGACCGAGTGCTGCTTGATCTCTTCGACGTCGACGCCACTCTTCAGCTTGATCGAACCATCGATGACCAACTGCGATGCGCCAACATCGATGTAATAGCCAGAGCCGCGCCTGAGGTACTTCATGAACAGGCCGGACTCGTCGTCGCCCCAGTCGAGCATGAAACCGGCCTTTTCCAGTCCCTTGTAGAATGCCGCATCGCGTTTCTTCATCTCGGCATAGGCCGGGATCTGGAACTCGTGCAGGATCTTGTAGGGCAGCGAAGCGAAGATGAGATCGGCCTTGGCGGTGGTGATGCCATTCTGCAGCGCCTGCTCCGAATAGAGCGAACCCAGTCCGATTTCCATCAACGTGTCGGACCTGGAGATATGGGTACTCGAGCGCTGCACCATGGTCACGTCGGCGCCGGCTTCCCAAAGTGCGGCAGCGATGTCATGGGCGGAATTGTTGGATCCGATGACAACGGCCTTTTTGCCGGCATAGGCGTCGGGACCCGGATGCTTCGACGAGTGGTGCTGATCGCCCCTGAAGGTCTCCATGCCCTTGAATTTCGGCAGATTGGCTTTGCCGGACTGTCCGGTCGCCAGCACCAGTTGCTTCGGCTTCAGCGTGATGTCCTTGCCGTCACGGTGGACGACAACGGTCCATTCCTTCGTCTTGTCGTCATAGGAAGCGCTTTTGGCCTCGGTCGAGGACCAGTAATTCAGCTCCATTACCTTGGTGTACATTTCCAGCCAGTCGCCGATCTTGTCCTTGGGCGAGAAGACCGGCCAGTTCTTGGGGAAATCGATATAGGGCAGATGGTCGTACCAGACCGGGTCATGCAGGCAGAGCGACTTGTAGCGCTTGCGCCAGCTGTCGCCGGCACGCTCGTTCTTCTCGATGATGATGGTCGGCACGCCAAGCTGCCGCAGCCGCGCGCCGAGCGCGATACCGCCCTGGCCGCCACCGATGATCACCGTATAGGGCTGCGTCTTGAAGCCGAGCTCGGCGGCTTCCCTCTCGCGCTCTTCCTTCCATGTCGGACGGTTCTTGCCCGAGCCGTGCCTGGCGCCCATCGGCCGCGCGAAGCCTGCCGGCTCCTCGTGGCCTTTCAGTTCGGCCATGGTGGTCAGCAGCGTCCAGATCTTGCCGTTCTTCAGCCTGATATGGCCGAAGCCGCGTGCCGCCTCCGTCTCGAAGCTGATCCAGCCCTCGATCAGTTCGCCGCTCTCGGTCGCGTCCTCGCCCTTGGCGATGGCGAAGTGCGATGGCCTGGTGTTCGACAACTGGCTTTTCAGCATGTCGCGGACCTGGTCGCGGCCTTCCATGGTCTTGATG
>NZ_RZRR01000051.1:0-7337 GCF_003998555.1 Mesorhizobium sp. M7A.F.Ca.CA.002.09.1.1
GCGTGAGCCGGAGCGTGTCTCCGAAGAGTTGCGCCGCCAGATCCAGGCCGCTGTCGACGAACTGGGCTACGTGCCGGACCCGAATGCCCGGGCGCTGGCCTCGGCGCGCGCCGAGGTGTTCGGCGTGCTGGTGCCGTCGCTTACCAACAACGTCTTCGCCGAGGTGGTGCGCGGCATCTATGACAGCCTGTCGGCCAGCCCGTTCCGCATCCAGCTTGGCAACACCCACTATTCCGGCCTCGAGGAAGAGCGGCTGCTGCAGCTGTTCGGTTCGCAACGGCCAGCGGCGCTGATCGTCGCCGGCATCGATCAGACGCCGGCTTCGCGAAAGCTGCTGGAAAGTGCCGGCTGCCCTGTGGTGCAGGTGATGGAAACCGGTCCCGATCCGGTCGACATGATGGTCGGCTTCTCGCATCTCGATGGCGGGAGGGCGGCGACCGAGCATCTGATCGAGGCCGGCTATCGCCGCATCGGCTTCATCGGCGCGCGCATGGATCCGCGTTCGCAGCGGCGCCTTGCCGGCTATCGCGCGGCGATGGAGGCCGCGGGCCTGTTCGACCCGCGCCTCGTCACCACCACGCCGGTGCTGTCCAGCGTGTCGCTCGGCCGCGAGATGTTCCGCGACGCGCTGGCCAAGGTGCCGACACTCGACGGGGTGTTCTGCAACAATGACGACATCGCGCTCGGCGTCTTGTTCGAATGCCATCGCGCCTCGATCGCGGTGCCGAAGACGATCGGCATCGTCGGTTTCAACGATCTCGACATGATGCAGGTGGCGTTTCCTTCGGTCACCAGCATCCGCACCCATCGTTATGAGATCGGCCGGCGTGCCGTCGCCATGGCGCTTGCTGCGATCGCCGGCAAAAGACCGGAGCAACGGATCGTAGATCTCGGTTTCGAGCTCAAGCGCCGCGAGAGCACGGCGCGTTGAAACGCACAGAAGCGACTGTGCGAATGCCGGTTTACACGCCGATTTGGTAGCGCTACCATCTCCTACAGGCAGTTGCATGAACGATAGGTCGCACCTGTTTATTATACATAAGCGACAACTAATACTTGTTTATTATGGATAATATGATAGTTTTCGCCCCGCTGGCGGCGACAAGGGAGGTACCGGGTCGGCCATCACGGGCGGCCGAGGAAGCGCATGGCAAGGCGGGAGGTGCCGGTCCATCGCGCGAAAAATTCGCATTGCGAAACGAACAATCAGAACTGCAATCGGGAGGATTATCGATGATCAAGTCACTCGTTGGTGGCGTCGTTGCCGCCACTGCATTCGTCATGCTCAATTCGGCCGCCATGGCCGCCGGACCCGAAATCGTGTCGGGTCCCGCCGCTCAGGCGGACTGTTTCGCGCCGTGGAGCGCAGAGACCAAATTCTTCAAATATCCCAAGAAGGAAGGGCCGTTCCGCATCGCCTTCGCCAATGGCTATATCGCCAACACCTGGCGCATCCAGATGGTGCAGACGGCCAAGGCCTACGCCGCGCAACCTGAAGTCAAAGCCAAGATCAAGGAATTCAAGGTCGTCTCGACGGGCGAGGACGTGCCGGCACAGATCTCGGCGATCAACAATTTCATCGATTCCGGCTATGACGCCATCGTCACCGACGCCCAGAACCCGACGGCCTTCGGTCCGGTCATCAAGCGTGCCAAGGAAGCGGGCATCGTGCTGGTCGCCTTCGACAACATTCTCGATACCAAGGACGCCATCAACGTCAATGTCGATCAGAAGGGTCTTGGCGAATTGTGGGCCAAGTGGCTGGTCGGCAAGATACCGAACGGCGGCAAGATCCTGGAAGTGCGCGGCGTCGCCGGCACCTCCGTCGACACCGATCGTCACAACGGCATCCACGAGGTGTTCGATGCGTCCGGCAAGAAGTGGGACGTGACCGAAGTCGCCGGCAAATGGGATGACGGCGTGGCACAGAAGGTGACCGCGGATGCGATCGCCACCAACGGTCCGTTCGACGGCATCACCGGGCAGGGCGGCGACACGGGCATCGTGCAGGCGATGATCGACGCCAAGCATCCGTTCGTGCCGTTTGGCGGCGAGACCGAGAACGGCTTCCGCAAGTTCTGCGCCGCGCATTCAGCCGACGGGCTGAAGTGCTCGTCCGCGGGCTCGGGCCCGGCTCAGGTCGCCGTCGCCATCAAGACCGCGATCGCCGCACTCGAAGGCGAAGTCGTGCCACAAGAGGTGAAGCTGCCGCTGGCGATCGCCGAAGACCCGAACATGAAGGAAGGCACGGATTACTTCCCCAAGGAATCCGACAATTTCTTCGTCGGCAATTCCTTCCCGACCTGCGGCATCAATTTCAGCGCCCAGGAAATCATGGGTCAGACCAAGGAAAACCAGTAAATCATCGCTGGCTGTCACCTGGCGCCGCGGCTTGAGCCGCGGCGTTTGTCTCAATTCCACAATCGCCCTGGGAGGGCCGATGGACGGTGCGGCTCCGCTCTTTCGTATGGAAGGCATATCCAAGCGCTATGGCGGTGTACGCGCGCTGGAGAAGGCCGAGCTTGTTGTCGAAGCCGGCAGCATTCACGCCATTCTCGGTGAAAACGGCGCCGGCAAATCGACGCTGATCAAGGTCATGGCAGGTGTCGTGGCGCCCGATGAGGGGCGCATGACTCTGGATGGGCGCGAGGCGACCTTCGCCTCTCCGGGTGCCGCCAATAAGGCCGGCATCGTCTGCATCTTCCAGGAACTGTCGCTGGTCCCCGAGCTAAGCGTTGCCGACAACATAGTCATTTCCGACCCGCCCAAACGCTTCGGCATGATCGACCGCAAGGCGCAACGCCGCATCGCCGAAGAAGCACTTGCTCGTGCCGGCGCCGCCGACATCCACCCGCTGGCGCTGGTCAAGGACCTGCCATTGTCGCGCCGGCAGATGGTCGAGATCGCCAAGGCATTGGCACGCAAGCCGCGCATCCTCATCCTCGACGAGGCGACCTCCGCGCTGACTGCCGCGGATGTCTCGAAGATCTTCGCGGTGCTGAAGCGGCTGCGCGCGGAAGGGCTGGCGCTGCTTTACATCTCGCACCGCATGAACGAGATCGCCGAACTGGCGGACCAGTGCACGGTGTTCCGCAACGGCCGCAATGTCGCCAGCTATCCAGCCGGCTCGAAGAGTGACAATGAGGTGGTCGAACTGATGATCGGCCGCGAATACAGCCATATCTTTCCGCCCAAGCCGACGGCCGTGCCTGCCGCCGCGGCCCCCAGGCTCGAGGCCCGCAAGCTCTCATGGGCCGACCGGCTGCACGACATCTCGCTGACCGTCAGGGCAGGTGAGGTGGTCGGCCTTGGCGGCCTCGACGGCCAGGGCCAGCGCGAATTGCTGCTCTCCTTCTTCGGCGTGCTGCGCGGCCTCAGCGGCCAGATCCTGATCGACGGCAAGCCTGTGTCGATCACCAGTCCATCCGTTGCGCGCGACGACGGCATCGGCATGGCGCTCATTCCCGAGGACCGCAAGACCGAAGGGCTGATGCTGCCGATGACGGTGCGCGAGAACCTGTCCTTCGCCGCGCTCGACCGGTTGTCGAAAGCCGGCATCATCGACCGTGCCGCCGAGCAGCGGCTGATCGACGACATGGTCGGTCTTTTGGCGATCAAGACGGCGGGCCTCGACATTCCGGTCGGCGCGCTTTCGGGCGGCAACCAGCAGAAGGTGGTCATCGCCAAATGGCTGATGCGCCAGCCGCGCATCATCCTGCTCAACGATCCGACGCGCGGCATCGACGTCGGCACCAAGCAGGAGCTGTACCAGCTGATGCGCAAACTGGCCGACGCGGGTGCTGCGATCCTGTTCTACTCGACCGACTATGACGAGCTGATCGGCTGCTGCGACCGTGTGCTTGTGCTCTATGACGGGGCGGTCAAGCGCGAGCTGGTCGGCGCCGAGATCACCGAGCGGGCGCTGATATCAAGCGCGCTCAACATCCATGGCGAGGAGAGCCGGGTGGGCCTGGGAGTGGGCGCATGAAGGATTGGCGCTACTGGCTGGCCGAGCAGCGCGGAACGCTGCTGGCGTTCGGCATCTTCATCGTCATGTTCGTCATCTACACCTCGAACCATCCGGCCGGCTTCACCGCCAATGTGGTGCAGACGGCGGCCAACAAGGGCGTGCTGCTCGCCTTCGTCGCCATGGCGCAGACGCTGGTGGTGATCACCGCCGGCATCGACCTGTCCGTCGGCATGATTTTTCTCCTCACCAACTGCCTGGCTTCGTGGCTGGTGGTGGGAACGCCGATGCAGACGACGCTCGGCGTCATCGCCGTGCTGGCGGTGGGACTGCTGTGCGGCGCCATCAACGGCGCCATCGTCATCTATGGCCGGCTGCAGCCGATTGTCGCCACCATTGCCACAGGCGCCGTCTATTACGGCATCGGCCTGTTGCTGCGGCCATTTCCGGGCGGCTCGGTCAATGAGGACCTGGCCGATGCGCTGACCGGTCGTGTGTTCGGCGTGGTGCCGGCAAGTCTCGTCGTGCTGCTGGCCATCGTGCTGGTGATCTGGGTGCCGTTCAGCCGCTCGGTGCTTGGCCGCGCCGCCTACGCGGCAGGCTCATCGGAGACGGCGGCCTACATGTCGGGTGTGCCGATCCGGCGCGGCAAGTTCGCCGCCTACACGCTGGCCGGCCTGCTGGCGGCGATCGGCGGATTGTTCCTGACCTTCTTCACCTATACGGGTGAGGCGGCCTATGCCAGCGGCAACTCCTACACGCTGTTTTCGATCGCCGCCGTGGTGCTCGGCGGGGTTTCGCTGTTCGGCGGCAAGGGCAGCGCCATCGGCGCCATCTTCGGCGCACTGGCTTTCCGCACGATCGGCGACCTGTTGTTCGTCTTCGATTTCGATCCGCTCTGGCAGCCGCTGTTCCAGGGCGTTATCCTGCTGGTCGCCGTCAGCCTCGGCGCCTTCGCCCTGTTTCGGGTCCGCAACCGGCTGGAGTGGTTCCTGTGAGCGAAACGACGCTTGGCGGCATTGCCGGCCGCATGCCAAGATTCATCCGCCGCGCCGATCCGGCGGTGCTGACGGCCTTTGCCTGCATCGTGCTTTTGCTGTTCTTCGGCAGCCTCTATTCCAGAAGCTTCCTGTCGCCTGAATATCTCCTGCAGCAGCTCAAGGTGGCTTCATTCCTCGGCGTTATCGCGACAGGCATGATGCTGGTCATCCTGCTCGGCCAGATCGACCTGTCGGTGCCGTGGGCGGTGGCGGCGGGCGCCATGATGGCCTGCGCCGCGGCGGCGTACGGCCCGGTCGGCGTGGCGTTGGCCATCCCGTTCGGCATCATCTGCGGCATGCTGATCGGCGTCGTCAACGGCATCGGCGTCGCCTATCTGCGCATCCCCTCGATGATCATCACATTGGCCACCAACGCTGTCGCGCAAGGGCTGATGGTGGTCTACACCGGCGGCTTCTCGCCGCAGGATTCGGCGACGGGCGCGATGCGCTACCTGGCGACCGGTTTCGCCATTCCGGGCGTGCCCAACGCCGTCATCATCTGGGCGCTGATCGGGGCCGCGATGGTGTTCGTGCTGACGCGGACCGGCTTCGGCCGCACCGTCTACGGCATCGGCAACCGCGAGCGCGCGGCCTATCTCTCCGGCATCGACACAAGGCGCGTGGTGATGATCGCCTTCGCCGTCTCCGGTGGGCTCTCGGCTTTCGGCGGCGTGCTTCTGGCCGGCTATGCCTCCAAGGCGGCGCAGTCGATGGGCGACGCTTATCTGCTGCCGTCGATCGCCGCGGTGGTGCTTGGCGGCACCTCGATCTTGGGTGGGCGCGGCTCCTATCTCGGCACTGTCGCCGGTGTCATCCTCATCACTTTGCTGCAATCCATCTTGTCGGTCATGCAGATGCCGGAGGCGGGGCGGCAGATCATCTACGGTGTCGTCATCGTCGCCATGCTGCTGCTCTACGGCCGCGCGCCGGCAAGCCGCTGACAGTGGACGAAGCGGCAGCACAGGCGCCGACGAGCGCCCCCGGCTCGGTGCCGGCCATCGTGGTTATGGGCGTCGCCGGCTGCGGCAAGTCGGCGGTGGGCGTTGGGCTTGCCGCCGCTCTGGGCGTTACCTTTATCGAGGGCGACAGGCTGCATCCTCCGGAAAACGTCGCACGCATGGCAAGCGGCGAGCCGCTTACCGATCAGCTGCGCGAAGGCTGGCTCAACGCGATCGGCGAGCGCATCGCCGCGTCGGTGGGGCAGGGCAACGGCGTGGTCGCCGCCTGCTCGGCGCTGAAGCGCAGCTACCGCGACCGGCTGAGCGGCTTCTGCCCGGAAATCGTCTTCCTCTATCTGGAGATCGACCCTGGTACGGCCAGGCAGCGCGTCGGCAGCCGCAAGGGCCACTTCATGCCGGCGAGCCTGGTCGACAGCCAGTTCGCCATCCTCGAGCCGCCGGCTGCGGATGAGCGCGCCTCGAAACTCAATGCCACACGCCCGGTCGGTGAGCTCGTCGCCGCCGCGGTCCGTCTGATACGCCGGTCATGAGCCTTCATCCATTCCGATGCCGATGCTGTCCGAGGCCTCGGTCAGCCGCTGCCGGCGGGACCACGTCAGCATCTGCTCGGGGTAGAGCTTCAGCGCTTCCAGCAGGCGGTCGCGCTTGAGCAGGATGTAGTGCGCCTGCACAGTCATGTTCTTGGCGCCATCCCTGGCCATGTCCGTTGCCGGGCTGACAGATGCCTCCGGCGTCAGCTCGGGGCTGAGCACGGCCCGGTATTCGATGAAGGGAACCACTTCGAAGGTCGACATGGCAAACAGGGCGGTCCTGCCCCTGGCGGCGAAATTCGCCGGTGCCGAGGCGAGATGCGTCCAGCCGCTTTCGCCCATGGCTGCCTCGGTGAAGCTCGTGCCGGCATGGACGGTGTTGGTCATCGTCACCACGCCATTCTGCTTCAGGATCTTCTGGATGCGGATGGTGACTTGATAGGTGTCGTCGCGGCCAAAGACGACCCGGCTTTTCAGGAACCGGTTTTCGACATCGATCAGCGGCGGATTGAGGAAACGCAAGCCGAACGCCGATTCGGAAATACCGTGGGTGTTGACGCTCACCTGATGCGCTTCGATACCGGCCTCGTACAGCGCGCGCTTGCCGATGATGGTCTGGGCGGTGAACTGATCGCACCAGAGGATGGCGCCGTGGCCGCGCTGCAAGGCCGACCGCAGCCCCGCCAACCCCTCCAGCCGGATCGTCGGCGACCAGCGGCCGGCCACCAGATGTGCGGCGAGCTGCAAGCGGCGGCGGTGGCGCGCTGCCAGCAATCCCTCGAACAGCTTGCGTGCATCGATACCATCGCCCAGCACCGCGTGCGTCGCTGCAGCGTAGGCC
>NZ_RZRR01000051.1:7347-12516 GCF_003998555.1 Mesorhizobium sp. M7A.F.Ca.CA.002.09.1.1
CATATGGCGCTTGAGGCGAAACCTCGATACGCGGCCGCAGATCGGCGCCCACCACCGCACCGGCAGTGCCGCCGCCACCACGAGATAGAAGATAGACAGCAGGCCTTCGCGAAGATCCTTGTTGGAAAAGCGGCGAAGCCGGCCAGGGCGAACCAGCTTGCGGCTGAAGAAGCGTACATCCTCCGCCCGTTCCGGGACGAAGACGTCTGCGATGATTTCAGTGCGGAAACTGGCTGCCGACGGCAGCTTGCGGGCGGCCTTGCGGGATTTTTCTAACCACCACAGCCTCATCGGTCCAGCCCGTTCTTCGAACCCCGCTTTACTGCGTCGGCTTGGGCCGTGCAAGGTCATGTCCGCGCTCAAGACTTCTGCAAATTTCGCTTGCCCTAGACTTGAGACAAGCGCGCCGCTTACGAAGTGTTGATTTCGAGGGCCGGACGAAGATAGTCGTATCGCTATTCCATATATGGCGTCAGCACATCTTCGATCCATTTCATGAACGCGCGGACCCGGCGCGATAGATTGCTCCGATGTGCGACGACGAGGGACACGGCGAGCGGCCGGCGACGAAAATCGGGTAGGATCTCGACAAGCGCTCCACTCCCCAAGTATCGGCCAATGCCCAAGAGTGGCGCCTGGATCAGGCCGAGGCCGGCGAGGGCCGCTGCTTCGTAGGTCTGTGCGCTGTTGACGTGTAGCGCACCTGGCAACTGAAGCGTCGCGTAGCTGTCGCCGTCCGGATATTCCCATCCATAGGGTCGCGCGCCCAGCAGCGTCGAAAAATGAATTGCCCTATGTTCCTGACGCTGGAGATCTTCCAGCGATCGAGGCACGCCATGGCGCGCCAGATAGGCGGGACTGGCTGCGTTGGCCATGCGCAACAGGCCCAACGGGCGGGCAATCAGGGTCTCGTCGCGAATGGGTCCAAGCCGCAATACACAATCGAACCCCTCTTGAACCAGATCGACTTGCCGATCCGTACTCGACACCTCCAGCTCCAACTCGGGGTGAGCCGCCATGAAATCCGGCAAAGCCGGTACGATCGTTGTGCGCGCCACTTCGGTCGGAAGGTCGACCCGCAAACGGCCGCGAAGTGCCACGCGGTCGCCTGCGAACATCGAGTGCAGATCATCGACTTCAGCAAGCAGATCGCGGGCGCGGGCATGAAATGCGCGTCCGTCCTCCGTCAACCGCACGCTGCGCGTCGTCCGGTGCAGAAGCCTGACACCCACATCTTCTTCCAGCTTGCGGACCGCCGTTGAGGCTCTCCCCTTTTGGATGCCCAGGCTATCGGCCGCGCGGGTGAAGCTCCCCATTTCCGCGACCGTTGTGAAAATGAGGATGGGTTCGAGATTCTGCATTTTCGTGCCTCGGATTGTTTCCCAAAAAGAGAACAGTTGGTTCATTTTCTCGGCATTTATCACATTTGAGAGGCACAGTAAGCTTCGAATATGGGATCTCCCCATCGGAGAATGACAAGTGTCCGAAACTGTGAACCTGCATCAGACACCGGAAATTATGACCTTGCATCGCGCCCTGTGGGCCGGCCGGATCATGAGCGCGTTTGTCGTCATCGCCCTGACGGCAGATGGCACTGTTCAGCTTTTCGCGCCGGCACAGATCGCCAGCATGTTGCAGGAAACCGGGTTTGCGATGGACCTGACCCGTGTCGTGGGTCCGATCATCCTCGCCTGCGCCATCCTCTACGCCATCCCGGTCACCGCCGTCCTCGGCGCGATCCTGGTGACGGGCTTTTTGGGAGGTGCCATCTGCGCCCATCTCCGCATCGGTGAGTTGGGGTCGCCGCCGGAAATCATCTCCCTGTTTCTGGGCGCGATGACCTGGGGCGGCCTCTATCTCCGCGATCCCCGTATCCGGGCCATTCTGCCGCTCATCCATTGAACCAACAGGGGCAGCTCTGTCCCCCGACATCAGGAGAAAACACATGTTCCTAGTAATGGGAATCACGGGAAAAGTTGGCGGCGCAACGGCAGAGCATCTGCTGGCGCACGGCAAGGAGGTACGCGCACTCGTCCGCAACCGCGACAAGGCGGCCAATTGGGCGAACCAGGGCGTGGAACTGGTAGACGGCGACTGGAATGATTCGGCAGCCATCGAGCGAGCCCTCAAAGGCGTCGAAGGCGCGTTCGTCATGTTGCCCCCTGTCTGGGCGCCGTCGCCCGATTACAAAGAAGCGAGGAGCGTGATTGCTAGCTATGTCGAGGCTCTGACCAAGGCAGCGCCGCCGCGAGTGGTCGCGCTTTCGTCGATGGGTGCGAACAGAACAAGCGGGCACGGGGTGATCGCGGCCTTGTCGCTTCTGGAGCAAGGGTTTCGCGGCCTGACATCACCAACCGCATTTGTGCGCGCGGGGGGATTCTTCGAAAATTTCCTCTACGGCTTGCAGGTCGCGCAGGGCGGAATGCTACCGGTCTACTACAATCCGACAAACCGGAAATCGACCATGGTTGCGACGAACGACATCGGCGCAGAGGTCGCAACCCTTTTGACCGGGTCGACGTGGTCAGGGCAGCGCATCGTCGAGATCGGTTCGATGGTCACCGCGGATGAAGTCGCCGAGCAGTTGGGTGAAGTCCTGAATCTCGCCGTGAAAGCCTTTGCAATTCCGCGTGCGGGGTGGGCGGAAGCGTTCGAGCAATTCGGCATCCCGAAGGGTCACTCCGGACCCGCCGAAGAAATGTTCGAGGCCGTGAATGCGGGATGGATGGACCTCGGTGTGGCGGGTACGGAGCACGTAGCGGGTACGACGTCCGCACGCGCTGTATTCGAGGCTGCGTCTAACGTGAACGGATAGGCCAAAACTGCATGAGGTTCTCCGTGATTTCGAGCTTCGCAACCCGAGATTTGGAGAACCTCTCCTTCAATGCAGGAATCTCTATCTGAACGCGATCAGCTTGAAGTCGGTGGTTTAGATCTGCGACGTCAGCTCGACCGGAAAATCGTCATTGTCGGCATCGCGCATGGCGGCGAGGCTGCGATTATCCAGCACTTCGGCGATTGCCTGCCGCACCTCCAGCATCATGTGGCGGACCTGGCAGGTCGCCTCGTCGCAATCCTCGCAGCGTTGATACTGCGTGCGGCTGGCGCAAGGGATTGGCGCCAGCGGCCCGTCAAGCACGCGCACGACATGGCCGATCTTGATTTCGGAGGCCGGCCGGGCAAGGCGGTAGCCGCCTTCCTTGCCTTTGCGGCTCTGGACGAAGCCGGCATTGCGCAATTCGCCCAGGATGGCATCGAGGAATTTCTTCGGGATGTTGTTGGCCACAGCGATGTCATTGACGAAGGCCAATTGGCCGGCCGGCAGGCCAGACAGATGCACGAGGGCCTTGAGGCCGTATTTGCCTTTTTTTGTCAGCATGCCCAGATCAACCCATAAAAGCCCCAACCACTCGCATCTGGCGACTGTTTGTGTGCAAATAATGACGTCTTCGCCGCGCGATGATGTTTCGCGAAACAGCCACCAAATTGCACGTTAGGCATAAACGCGTTGATTCTTTGTAACGTTTTGCACTGAGAACGCGGATATTCCGCTGATAACCAGGTTATCGGCGTTCAAAAACGAAAAAAGCCGGCAGCGCGCCGGCTTTTTCGTCTGCTGTGCAGGTATCGCTGCCTCAGCGGCTGCCGTAGGTCTGGTCGAGCAGGCCGCCGGCGGCGAAATGCTCTTTCTGCACCTTGTCCCAGCCGCCGAAAACGTCTTCCACCGTCAGCAGCCGGACATCGGGGAAATCAGCCTTGTATTTCGCCGCCACAGCGGCGTCGCGGGCTCTGAGGCCGTTGCGGGCGGCGATGTCCTGGCCCTCCGGTGTGTAGAGGAAGTCGAGATAGGTCTTGGCCAGATCGCGCGTGCCGTGATCGTCGGCAACCTTGTCGACGATGGCGACCGGGAATTCGGCCAGCAGGCTGACCGAAGGCGTAACCTGCTCGAACTTGTCGTCGCCATACTCCTTGCGGATGCCGCGCGTCTCCGACTCGAAGGTGATCAGCACATCACCGATCTCGCGCTGCACGAAGGTGGTGGTCGCGGCGCGGCCGCCGGTGTCGAAGATCGGCACGTTGTTGAACAGCTTGGTGATGAACTCTTTCACCTTGGCGTCATCGCCCTTGAAGGCTTCCTTGGCGTAGGCGGTGGCCGCCAGATAGGTGTAGCGCGCATTGCCGGATGTTTTCGGGTTTGGGAAGATCACCTGCACGTCGTCGCGCACGAGATCGTTCCAGTCCTTGATGTGCTTGGGGTTGCCCGCGCGGACAAGGAACGAAGGCAGAGAATAGAAGGGCGAGGCATTGTCAGGGAAATCCTTCTGCCAGTCGGCCGAGACGAGGCCCTTCTTGACCAGGAAGTCGATGTCGATGACCTGGTTGAAGGTAACAACGTCGGCGCCAAGACCCTCGGCGATGGCGCGTGCCTGCGCCGAAGTGCCGGCATGCGACTGGTCGACGGTGACGCCCGGATGCTGGGCGATGAAAGCCTTGTTGACCTGCACGAACAGTTCGCGGCCGACATCATAGGATGCGTTGAGCAGTTTGTCGGCCGACCAGGCTTGGGAGGATGCAAGGAACAGGCCGGCGACGGTGGCAAGCCCGAGGAAAAATCGTTTCATGAAAACAGGCTCCGATGCAATGCGTTGATGGTCGGACCATAGCCGTGACGTATCATGCGCGACGAGGCATGCGCTCTCGGTTCGCGGCCTCGTCGTGGGAAAATATATCGCCTAAGTTGGCACCTGTTGGAATTCTGTTCCAGGAGATGGCTACCTTCGTCGGAGTTTTTCTGCGCCTTGTTTGCGGTGCTGCATGGCATATACAAAAGGCATATACAAAGAGCTGCCGCCATGCCCCAGAACCGTCATTCAACGCCGCCCAAGGAGGCGAAGCTGTTTCGCAACAACCGCAGCCCAACACGGGAGAGTTCACCCGGATCAGGAATCTGAAGGTCGAAAACCGGTTGGCGTAGCGCTTGAGCCGAGAATCAAGCCGCCGGAAAAAGCTTCCAGCGGCCGGGGCGGAACGCCACCCGGCTTTTTTGCGCCGCGGGATGATCGACCGGCAACTCGATTTCGACCCGCTGACGCTCACCACCGATTTCAAGCTCGACCTGGCGCGTGCCGGCGACGCGCCGGCTGGCGGCGAACGTGCCGGCGATGCAGC
>NZ_RZRR01000520.1:0-4022 GCF_003998555.1 Mesorhizobium sp. M7A.F.Ca.CA.002.09.1.1
GCCTTGCTGACGCAGGCGCCCGGGTGATCAAGGTCGAAAGGCCCGAAGGGGACTTTGCCCGAAACTACGACAAGCTGGTGCGGGGGCAGAGCGCGTACTTCGTCTGGCTCAACCGGGGTAAGGAGTCGGTCTGTCTAGACCTGAGGTTGGAGGCGGATCGCGCCGTCCTCGACACGCTCATTGCCAGTGCTGATGTCTTCATCCAGAATCTAAAGCCGGGCAGCATAGAAAAACTGGGGTTCGCGTCCGCTGATCTGCGTCGACGATATCCGCGGCTGATCACCTGCGACATTTCTGGTTTCGGGGAGTCAGGGCCGTATTCCCATTTGAAGGCCTACGATCTGATCGTCCAGGCCGAAACAGGTCTATGCGCTATCACCGGCAACCAACAGGGGCCTGCGCGTGTAGGGGTCTCGGTTTGCGATATCTCGGCGGGCATGACAGCGCACAGCGCCATTCTTCAGGCACTGTACCACCGCGAGGTCACCGGCGAAGGGACCAGCATCCAGGTGTCACTGTTTGATGCCGTCGCCGACTGGATGAACGTGCCGGTTTTGCAAAATGATTACAGCGGCTACCAGACGGTACGCGCAGGCGTGAAACACCCGTCGCTCGCGCCGTATGGTGCCTATCGCTGTGCCGACGGCAAAGAGGTCATCTTTTCGGTTCAGAATGACCGCGAATGGGTGAATTTCTGCGAGAAATTCCTGAAGCAGTCCGGGCTCACACGCGCACCTGGTTTTGCTGACAATATGGAGCGCCTCGCTCATCGTGCGCAACTTGATGAGATCATTGAACAGCGGTTTTTTGAACTATCCTGCCACGATGCGATGCAGGAGCTCGAGGCGGCCGGCCTGGCATATGGCCGACTGAACGAAGTGGTGGATGTTTCAAAGCATCCACACATTCGCAGGGTGCAGGTTGGAACACCCGATGGAGCCGTCGAGACGATAGCGCCGGCGGCGATTTTCAACTCGGAGCTCCCCTCGCTTCGCCCAGTCCCGGCTCTTGGCTCTCATACCGAGGCTGTCCGCGAGGAGGTGCGGGCGCTTTTGCGCGAAAGAGCCGCGTCAGCGTGAGCGCGCGTTTCAGTAAGGTGAGACTGCTCGCGGTTTACAAAATGCCTGTGTACCTCGGATCATTTCAGCGCACCGGCCGCCTAGAAAGCTCACTGGCAGCGCCCGCGCTAAAATCGGCCGCAAAGGCGTCTCCATGATCAAGGACACCTTTGCGGCCGTTGAAGGCGCGATGTCTGTACCGCGCTGGAGATCCCTGCTCTTCGTTCCTGTTCACGTTCCGCGCTTTGTAGAGACGGCCCATGAGCGGGGCGCAGATGGCGTCATTCTCGACCTGGAGGATTCCGTGCCCCAGGATCGGAAAGGAGAGTCACGGCAGCAGCTTCCTGAATGCGTGGCAGAGGTGGGCCGGAAAGGCGCATCTGTTTTGGTCCGCGTGAATCATGGTCTGCGCGCCTTGGCGGCCGATCTCGATGCAGCCGTGATGGCGGGTGTTGACGCACTGGTTCTTCCGAAGACGGATTCGGCAGAGTGGGTTATAGAGATCGCGAATGCGGTTTCGGAACTAGAACGTGAAAGAAATCTTCCGCAGGGAGGCATCCGGTTCCTTGCCCAGATTGAGACCCCGGGCGCCTTGCAAAGGCTTGCGGCCATTGCGTCGGCGCATCCAAGGATGGTCGCAATGGCGCTTGGCCCTGAAGACTTCAGCGCCGCTGTTGGCGGCGCCCCAGGATTCGACCTTCTTTTGACGCCGAACCTTTCTGTTCTGTTTGCCGCCCGCGCGGCCGGCTTGCTCCCGCTGGGCTTCATAGGAAGCATCGGCGAGTTCTCGGACACGCATAAACTTCGTGAGGCCGCGGTGCGGGCGCGGCGGCTTGGCTTTGCCGGAGCTTTGGCGATCCATCCGACACAGGTGGCCATATTCAATGAGGCTTTCTCGCCAAGCGCCCAGGAGCTCGAGTGGGCCCATAAAGTTGTCGCGGCGGCAAATGATGCCGCCACGCGTGGACTGTCCGCATTCTCGTTGAATGGCAAAATGATAGATCCGCCAGTGGTGCGGCGCGCCCACGAGATCCTGATTCTTGTGGGCAACAACTGACTGGCCTGTTATCAGCGGCTGAACAGGAGCGAATGGCACTACACCGCGCCGGGCAAGCCGATGCAAAATGGCTACGCGATTCCCTCAACGGCCGAATGCGAGACGAGCTGTTGAACGATGGCCTGTTCTTCGGCCTCGACCACGCCCGCAGTGCCACTGCCGAATGGAGGCAGGACCTAAATCCTGTTCATAACACTCATCTGTCTATGTCATTTGAGTGAATAGGTTTTGCTGATCTGGATGCGATCCCATGGGGTATTTTGGGTTTTGCCGCGCGCGATGAACGATGCGCTGAGCCGCCGGTTCGTCAAGCGTTGATCGGCTGAAGACCCATGGACCGTCCGGCAGAGGATGAACGCCTTCGATCGACGCGAGTCCACCGAAGGCGATGCAACGCGGCTCGCCATTGTCAAGCAGACCACGCCAGCAGGAATAGCGCGGAATGTTGTGCTTGGTTCCCGTGTAGCGGACCGTCAGCTCGCGGCCGCAGCGCCGGCAGCGGACAAGGTCGGCGAGCAGAGCGTCGCCATGCTTGGGCGCCCCGTGATGCCGGCTCGTGGGCACGTGGTCGCTCACCATCTTGCGGATCGCTTCCGCCTTTCCCAGCCGACGTAGCCTTCGTGTGCACCCGGAATCAGCGCCAGCATCTCGCGCCTTACGGCGGCTGCGCGAGCGAATGGCGGCATCTGCGCGGTCTGCGCGTCGTGCGGGTTGGAGAAGATCGAACTGATATGTCGTAGGCTGGCGCGGTATGGACCTCTCCCCGGTTCGCTTCGTGAGGACCCGATGCTGCGCCCGAATCCTCCAATTGCGATGGGGTGTGGGAATTGGCCGTCGGGTCCTGCAGCAGTGTCACCAAGACGCCAAGCGTTCTGGGATCGATATGTGGGGCAGGGCAATGCGCCACGCGGTGCAGACCGCGATCAAACATCCAGGCCGGAACTTCCAGCCACCGATCGGAGGCGTGGCGGGAGAGACTGCAGCGGAAAACCTCCCGGTCGGCGTTCTCGATCACCTCATGAACGTGAACACAACGCCCGGCCCAAGGATGCCACGGATAAAGAAACTTGCGTTCCTCGGTCCTGTGGGTGTTCTTTCCTGGTGTTGTTCAACACCGTGAGGCCGCATTCCTCGCTCGCTATTTGACCCCGGCGGTCTTCGCCGGAACCCTCGCCGCAACCGGCTCCGACGCTGCACTCAATGAAGGCTTCGCGCCTCCGCCCGTTGCTCAAACCGCGCCATAACAGAAACGGCCGAGGCTAATCGCCACTGGTTGAAAGTTCAGTGGCAGGTCAGAGGGTCTGGCTCGACGGCCTTAGCTTCAGGCTATCCGGCCAATCCCGGCGATCACCCAGCGACACGATGACTGACCAGTGCTCAGCGCCACCGCCGGAGCTGCAAAAAGAGTTGCGTATGATTGAGCGTTCGACCACGTTGCTGTCGATCTTGATATGGCCTCGTCCAGGATGCGCGAGAGGCGCTTCCCAGCGCGAGAGCGTGTAGGGGATCGCCGCTGTGAGCTTGGTCTTCTGACTGATTTGGCCGAGCTTCTCTAGCCGCCCTGGGTCCAGTGCCGTGATGGTTGAGCACTTTTTGCCTGCGTGCAGCAAGGCCTCGTTGGCCTCGGCTACGGATGTCATCCTCGATCTTTTAGAGTTCGCGGATCCTTCTTAGCGCCTCGATCGGGCGCGGCATGGCAGAAGGCGAGCGTGAAGCCGCTTTTCGTCGGCCAGCAAGCGATGGCCCGCTATAGCCGTCGACCTGCAAGTTCCGGTAGAGAGCCTGCGAGATGAGCGATCGCACGCTGGGCCTTTTCGGTCCGGCGCATAGACATAAGACGCCCGGCGGTCCGCTCCCTCCCTAATCAGTCATCGCGGGCATAAATCCAGAGTAGGCCTGTCTTCGTC
>NZ_RZRR01000521.1:0-3993 GCF_003998555.1 Mesorhizobium sp. M7A.F.Ca.CA.002.09.1.1
GGTCTGGCTGATAAGGGGGTTGGCGGCGTCATAGACATAGGTCCAGGTGCCGAGATCGGGATCTGACGCCGACAGCCGGTTGCCGAGCAGATCGTAGCTGTAGCTCCAGCTCGAACCGCCGGGATCGGTGACGCCGATCAGCCGGCCGAGCAGGTCGTAGCTGCGGCCCTCCGGCAGATTGAGGCCACCGACGTCGCGGACAATGGCGGCGATATCGCCGTGTGTCGTCCATGCTGTCTTAGTCGGATGGCCAAGCTCGTCCGTCATCGTCACCGCATTCAGCCGTGGGTTGACGCCGGTTCCCGTGGCCAGTTCGTTCAAGTAAGTGCGCTGGCTTGAATCCGGATTGACCGTCTTCACCAGCCGGTCGGCCCAGTCGTAGCTGTTGGTGGTCCACTGTGCCGTCTCACCGACGAACCTCGGGAAGGCGGTACGCAGCACATTGCCGCGAAGATCGTAGTCGGTCTCGGCAATGCGTCTTGCACTGGCCGCCGTCTCTCCGGGGGTTTCCACGCGATAGACCCGGCCAAGCCCGTCATAGAAGGAGCGGGTAAAATCCTCGCCGGCGCCCCCACTCGCGCCATTGGGCAGCGGGGTGTACTTGACCAGCGCCTGTGTCGCCGGATTGCCCTCGTTCTCGAAGCGCGTCTTGGTATAGGCGCCGGTGACGCTCTGAGAGACCTGATAGGGCCGGCAGAAGGCGTCATAAGTAAAGGTTTTGACGAGACCATTCGGGTCTGTCTTCGTTGCCGGCAGGCCGCACACGGCATTGTAGGTGGCGGTCGAAACAAAGCGCGCGTCGGCGACCTGTCCGCGGGAGGACGCGCTCCTTTCAAGACGATCGGAATAGCGCGTGAGAAGTGATCAGGCCAGCAAATGCGCCAGCAGCGCCCTTAGTTGGGCCGGCTTCAGCGGCTTGCGCATCAGTTCGATGCCGCCGGAGCGGGCGGCCTTGGCGACGGCTTCCGAACTGTCGGCGGTGACGATCAGCGCCGGCACGGCGCGGCCGAGATAGTCGCGGACTTCGGCGATGGTCGTGGTGCCGAGATCGCCGCCGTCGAGATGCTGGTCGGCAATGACGATGTCGGGCACCCAGTCGGTGTCGCCAAGCATGTCGAGCGCATCGTCGGTCGAGGTCGCGGCCCGCACCAGGCATTGCCAGCGTTCGAGCAGGAAGGTCATGGCTTGCAGCACTTCGATATCGTTCTCGACCAGCAGCACCTTGGTGCCGAACAGGCCATAGCCGCGCGGCCGTTCCATGTCGGCAACGCTGGCGATGGCATCGGCTGGCGCACCGATGCCGACGGGTACATCGATGTGGAAGATCGTGCCGCGTCCGACCTTCGACGAGAATGTCACGGGATGACCGAGCGCGCTGGCCATGCGGCGCACGATGGCGAGCCCGAGCCCGAGACCGCCACCGTCCAGTTCGGCATTGGCCGGCGAGGTGCCGCGGTGGAACTCCTCGAACACCGCCTCGCGCTGGTCGTCGGGAATGCCGCAGCCCGTGTCGGCGACGTCGATGCGGATGGTGTCGCCGCGATGCCTGGTGCCGACAAGCACGCCGCCCGAGCGTGTATAGCCCAGCGCGTTGGAGAGAATGTTCTGCAGGATACGGCGCAGCAGCGTGCGGTCGGAGCGGACCACGGCATGGACCGGCCGGAATTTCAGCGACAGGCCTTTCATCTCCGCCACCGGCAGGAAATCCGAGCGGAGCGACGAGAACAGCGCCTCCAGGCTGACGTCGCTTATGTCGGGCTGCACCACGCCGGCATCGAGCTTGGAGATGTCGAGCAGGGTTCGCAGCAGGTCCTCCATCGTCTCCAGCGAGCGCTCGACCTGCCGCACCAGTTTCTTGCCCTCGTCGCTGGTCTGAACTTCGGCGAGCGCCGAAACCGAAAGGTGGGCGGCATTCAGCGGCTGCAGCACGTCGTGACTGGCAGCGGCGAGGAAACGGGTTTTTGACAGGTTCGCCAGTTCGGCGTTTTCCTTGGCGGCACTGAGGTCAATGTTCGACTGCTCCAGCCGCCGCAAGGTCGAGTGAAGTTCCTCGGTACGTGTACGCACCCGGTTTTCCAGCGAGATCGTGGTCTGGAACAGCGAAAAGGCGTTGCCTTGCTGGTCCATCGAGCGCTCGACGCGGCTGACCAGTGCCGCGTTGATCTTCTTCAGCTTTTCAAGATCGTTTATGTCCCTCAGCGGCATCTTGTTGCGCCGTCCTATTCCGCCGCCTGGCGCTCGCCGAAGGCGATGCCGGTGAAAGTCTGGTTCAGATGCATCGACCGGTACTGTTCGCCATAGGTGCCGAAACCGATGACATTGTTGACCCGGTAGAGTTCCGAGATTTCGCGAAACACCTGCCGATTGCGTGCGTCCAGCCGGCGCAGCACGCAGTCGAAGCCGAGGATCATGTCGATACCGCCAAGCCTCTCCTCGACGTCGCGCAGGGCGGCGCGCGTCGATTCGACCATGTCCTTGGGCTGAGCGATCGACAGCACGACGCCATCGTCTATGGCGCAGAAGAACGACAGCGAGCCGTCGGCATGCATCTTCTGGATCGACCGGCAATAATATTGTCCGCCCACCTTCACCACCACGGGATGCGAGGCGAAGCTCAGTGGCGTCAGCATCTGCGCGACGATACCGACGGACGCGGCATATTCCTGCGCCGCATTGGTGGCGTTGAACTCGCGCACGATGCGGTGATCTGGATCGGAAGCCGTCACCACCAGTTTCTCATCGGTGGGAACGAAATTGTCGGTCTTGAAGACATGGAAGGGAATTTCGGTCGATATCAGCACGATGATGGCGCTGTCGGAGGTGACCTTGCCGTTCGAGATCAGGCGCGTCGTCTCGAATTTCAGATCGTCGCCGGCGGAGCCGCCAAGCAGCGGAATGTCATCGAGACCCCAGTGGATGGCTGAACTCACCGCTTCTTCGGCATAGGAGAGCCCGTCGATGAAGCAGAGCGCGAAAGTGCCTTTGGTCCGATCGCAACCGAGGCGCGCGCGCAGCGATCGCCGCAGGGTCTCGACCTCGCCGGTGATCCTGTCCATACCCGACGAGGACAGATTTTCGACCATCACGCTGACGGCGGTAAACGCGGGGGACGGAAGCAGCATGGCCAGCACATGACCATCCTCGAGACCTTGCGGCGTGATCTCGCCGGCAGTCGAGCAGCCGGCGTGGTGGAGCGCCGGCGCGTGGGTCATGAGCGCCTGGGAAAGGGCGCTGGCTTCGACCAGGCTCTGGGAAAAGAACAGCAGGGCAAAGCCCGCGTCGATGGCGGCTGCTTCCAGTGCGATCGCCTTGGCGAACGCCTCCATGTCGGGCTCGTCCGTGGTGAGCGCCGACAGGCCGCATGCATAGCGCGTCTGTGAATTGGCCAGCGATGTTCTCCGCATTTCCTCCGACGCTTTTTTGTGCGCGGCTGTTTTAAATGCTTCTGGCGCGCGGGCGTCGACCGACATTGTTGCCTTCAATCGGCGGTTTGGCAATGGGGCCACCGGCACCGCATGTTTGGGGGCGGCCATGACCGAAAGTACAATGTGCCGCGTTTGCGACGTGCTGTTTTTTGTCCGATGTGCGGTGTACCAATAACGCATGGCCGATGCGCCAACGCCGCGTTGGCAACGTGATGACCAAGGTTGATACCCAGGGAGGGACCATGTCGGACGTTTCGTTGATGGTGAACGGAAAGCGGGTCAGCGGTGCTGCCGAGGACCGAACACTTCTGGTTCACTTCCTGCGGGAAAATCTCGGCCTTACCGGCACGCATGTCGGTTGCGACACCTCGCAATGCGGTGCCTGCGTCGTCCACGTCGACGGCAAGGCGGTCAAATCCTGTACGATGCTCGCGGTGCAGGCCTCCGGCTCGACCGTGTTGACGATCGAGGGCCTGGCAAATGGCGCCGACCTGCATCCGGTGCAGGCCGCCTTCAAGGAACATCACGGGCTGCAGTGCGGCTTCTGCACGCCGGGCATGATCATGAC
>NZ_RZRR01000522.1:0-3982 GCF_003998555.1 Mesorhizobium sp. M7A.F.Ca.CA.002.09.1.1
ATCCTGGGCCGGCCGGAAAGCATACCGATAATGCCAGCCGGAGCGCGGATCAGCATATCCCTGCCCTCGCCGCCAGCTTCGATCAGGCAGACCGTTTTCGAGGGGTCTTCCGAAAGCCGTGCGGCAAGCGCACAGCCGGCGGACCCAGCGCCGGCTATGACATAGTCGTAACGCATGAAGACCCTCCCCGATCATTCCGGATTTTCCATCCGGAAGCTCAAGAGAAGGCTTGAACAGGGGGCGTTGTAAAGACGCGCGGAATTACCGCAACGTCAGCCGCTGCGAACGCGCCGCCAGGAGTATTTCGGGCCTTTTGGTTCCGGCACGGCGGCTGGCTGGTAGTAGAGCCCCAATCCGCCGGTGCGGCCCTCCTCCAGGCGCTTCAACAGCACGGGGTTCGATATCTCGAACTCGTCGAAGCCCAGCCGCAGCATATGCGGCAGTTGGTCGACCAGCACCTGGCCGGTAGCGCGAACGGCACCTTCGAAATGGTAGCGGCCGCGCAGCAGCTCTCCCTTGGAGAAGGAGCGGCCGTCGCTGAAGGCCGGAAAGGCCAGCGCCACCAGCGACAGCTGGTCGAGCAGGTCGGCGACCTTCTCGAGCTGATCACCCGGCTGCAGCAGGACGCCGAGCCGTTCCTTGGCCGAGCGGCGCACCTCCGGATCGAGATCGAGGAAGACTTGCAACGGCAGGATGAAGCGGCCGTTGCCGGACAGCGCATCGGCGCTTTCGGCATGCGTCCACTCATCCTCCTGAAAACCCGCAGGGGTCCAGAGCCGGGTCTCCGGTGTCGTCGGTTCAGTCATCAAAAAGTTCCTAAACAGTCAAACGAAACCAAGGATGTGTTGAGATTCAGGTCAGGCTGCGCCGAAAATGGCGGCTTCCGAGAACCGGAGCGGAGCATACTTGAAGTACGTGAGCACCGGAAGCGCAGGAAGCCGCCGTTTGCAGGCCAGCCTTACCTGAATATCAGCATATCCTAAAGGGATGCGTCGGTCAGCGACTTCTCCAGCCCCGACAGGTGAATGCCGCACTCGGTCTTGGCATGACCGGCCCAGCGGCCGCTGCGCGCGTCCTCGCCCGGCTGCACCGGCTGCGTGCACGGGAAGCAGCCGATCGACAGATAGCCATAAGCGACCAGCGGATTTTCGCGCAGCGCATGCGCGCGCATATAGTCGGCCTGGTCCGATGTCGTCCAATGCGCCAGCGGATTGATGCGGATGCGCGGACCGACCGCCTCGAACACCGGCAGCGCTGCCCGCGTCGCGGCCTGAAAACGCTTGCGGCCAGTGAGCCAGGCACGAAATGGCGCGACACCGCGCGCCAGCGGCTCCACCTTGCGCACGTCGCAGCAGGCATCGGTATCGCTTTGGTGCAGATTGCCCGTCGGATCGATCCGTTCGAGTGCTGCTTCCTCGGGTTTGATCACCCTTATGTTGGTCAGCCCGAAATCGGCGGCGAGCGCATCGCGATAGCCGAGCGTCTCCTCGAAATGCTTGCCGGTGTCGAGGAAGATGACCGGCAGCGTCCGGTCGATCTTGGCGATCATGTGCAGCAGCACAGCCGAATCCGCGCCGAACGACGACACCGCCGCGATCTCGTCGAGGAACAGTTCGCGGGCCGAGCGTTCGATGATCTCGAGCGGCTTCAGATGACCATAGAGCGCGTCGAGCCCTGCCGCTTTGGCGGCGATGCCGTCATCGACGTCTCCAATACGGTCAAGCGGCCTTGGCTTCGCCAGCATAGAGCGCCTCCTTGAACGGCGCGGGACCGACTCGGCGGTAGGCGTCGATGAATTTCTCTTGTGGGTCGAGCCGAAGGCCGAGATAGGTCTCGACGATCTGTTCGATGGCGTCGGTGATCTCTTCCGAAGAGAAGCCGCGGCCGATGATCTCGCCGACCGAGGTGTTCTCGTCGGCCGAGCCGCCCAGCGTCACCTGATAGAGTTCGGAGCCCTTCTTCTCGACGCCGAGGATGCCGATGTGGCCGACATGGTGATGACCGCAGGCGTTGATGCAGCCGGAGATCTTCAGCTTCAGTTCGCCGATCTCGCGCTGCCGCTCAAGCGAGGCGAAGCGGCGCGAGATTTCCTGCGCGATTGGGATCGAGCGCGCCGTGGCCAGCGCGCAGTAGTCGAGGCCCGGGCAAGCGATGATGTCCGATATCAGGTTGGAATTGGCCGTCGCCAGGCCGATGCCGACCAGCGCATCATAGACCGCCTTGAGGTCGGCGCGGGCCACATGCGGCAGGATCAGGTTCTGCTCATGGCTGACACGCAGCTCGTCAAAGCCATATGTCTCGGCGATGCCGGCGATTGCGTCCATCTGGCTGTCCGAGGCGTCGCCAGGCACCTCGCCGATGCCCTTCAGCGAGATCGTCACAGCCGCATAATCGGGATGGCGGTGCGTCACGACATTCTGGTCGAGCCACTCCGAGAACCCCTTGGAATCGAGCCGCGCCAGCTTGACCGCCTGGTCGCCTTCCGGCCGCTCAGCGAGTGCCGGTGGCGCGAAATAGGCCTCGATGGCGCGGATATCGGCTTCCGGCAGCTTCAGCTGGGCGTCTTTCAACTCTTGCCACTCGGCCTCGATTTGGCGGGTGATCTCCTCGACCCCGGTCTCATGGACGAGGATCTTGATGCGCGCCTTGTACTTGTTGTCGCGGCGGCCATAGAGGTTGTAAACGCGCAGGATCGCCGTGCAGTAGGACAAAAGGTCGGCTTCCGGCAGGAAGTCGCGGATTTTGCGGGCAACCATTGGCGTGCGGCCCTGGCCGCCGCCGATATAGACGGCGAAACCGAGTTCGCCGGCGGCGTTCTTCCTCAGGTGCAGGCCGATGTCGTGGGTCTGGATGGCGGCGCGGTCGCGCTCGGCCCCCGTCACCGCGATCTTGAATTTGCGCGGCAGGAACGAGAATTCCGGATGCACCGATGACCACTGGCGCAGGATTTCCGCGTAGGGACGCGGATCGGCGACCTCGTCGGCGGCAGCGCCGGCGAAGTGGTCGGCGGTGACGTTGCGAATGCAATTGCCGCTGGTCTGGATGGCGTGCATCTCGACGCTTGCGAGATCGGCCAGGATCGCCGGAATGTCCGACAGCGCCGGCCAGTTGAACTGGATGTTCTGGCGCGTGGTGAAATGGCCGTAGCCCTTGTCGTATTTGCGGGCGATGTGGCCGAGCATGCGCAGCTGCTTGCCGTTCAGCGTGCCATAGGGCACCGCGATGCGCAGCATGTAGGCATGCAGCTGCAGATAGACGCCGTTCATCAGCCTCAATGGCCGGAACTGGTCCTCGGTGATCTCGCCGGCAAGACGGCGCTGCACCTGGTCGCTGAACTCGGCGACGCGGGCCTGGACAAAATCGTGGTCGAACTCATCGTAACGGTACATGCTTGGTCTTTCAGGGCGCGTCCGCCCATGCCTGGTGTCTTGGTTATGCTGCCCGCGCAGCCTGCTTGCCGAGATCGTTGCGGATGGTCGGGCCGGCGGCGCGGATCTTCTCGCGCAGCCGCACCGGTTGGACGACGCCGTTGACGACTTCGGCGTCGATCAAATTGACGTCGACCACTTCGTTGGCGGCATAGGCCTTGGCGCCGATCGCCTCGAGCCTGTCATCGGCTGCCTTGTCATGGGCGAGGTCGGCATGATCCACCGTCTCGGCCCAGCCGCCATCGGCGTACCAGACGGCGATGCCGTCGGTGAGGCGGTTGGCGGTCAGTATCTTCATTGCTGAACTCCTTCGGCGACCGAACTGGACGCGCCTTCATGCCTGTGTGCCGCCAGCGGCTCGGACCGTTCAAAGTTGGCGCCGGCGACCGCATCGCCGATGATGGTCATGACTGGGCCGGAAAGATCGGCGCGCGCTTCCAGCGACGGCAGGTCGGCAAGCGTGCCGTGGAAGCGCCGCCGGTTGGCGAGGCTGGCATTCTCGACCACGGCCACCGCAGTGTCCGGCGACAGGCCGGCCTCGATCAGCCGTCCGG
>NZ_RZRR01000523.1:0-3978 GCF_003998555.1 Mesorhizobium sp. M7A.F.Ca.CA.002.09.1.1
GGTCAGGCCCAACGGCCTCGCCTTCTCGCTGGACGAGAGCAAGCTTTATGTCGTCGATACCGGCCGCACGCATGGCGCGCAGAATCCGGCGCATATGCGGGTGTTCAATGTCGGCAAGGGCGGCAAGAAAGTCTCCGGCGAAAAAGTCTTCGCCGACTGCACCGCCGGCCTGTTCGACGGCTTCAGGCTCGACGAGGACGGCCGCATCTGGACCAGTGCCGCCGATGGCATCCATTGCTACGATCCGGACGGCACGCTGATCGGCAAGGTCAAGGTGCCGGAAGTCACCGCCAATTGCGTGTTCGGCGGCAACAAGCTGAATTGCCTCTACATCGCCGGCACCACGTCGCTCTACATGGTGCGGCTGATGGTCAACGGCGCCAAGACATACTGAGAGTTGAACACTGGCGACCGTTCGACGGTTTCATCGAAGCGGGTCGTGAGCACGAACATCCCCGGGAGGACAAGAAATGCCATTCGTCAACATCCGCATCGTCAAGGAAGTGATCGCCGCCGATCCGGCGGGCAAGAAGGCGGATATCGCCAAGAAGGTCACCGCGGCCATCATGGACGCCACCGGGCTGAGCAACGACGATGTCTGGGTGGTTTTTGAAGAGGTCAACGCCCGCGATTGGTACGTTGGGAAGACCGATGTGGAGACGCTGCGAAAGGGGTAATGCGCGATCTTTCCTTCTCCCCTTTTGGGAGGCCGAGACGGTTGAGGGTGGGTGACGGATTGCCGTCAGTGCCAAGCTGGAACATCCCTCATCCGACCTCGCTCGCGAGGCCACCACCCTGGGGCGAGCCACGGGTCTCGCCCCGTCCTTCGGACCCACAAGGGGAGAAGGAAGAGAGGCCGCCGCTCAACGCGAGCGGATAAACTCCGCGAAGGCATTCAGTGCATCATGCATCGCCTGCCGGTTCGCCGGCGCCGCCAGGATGCCCGCCACCTCCGGCGGCTTCCTGCCGAGCAGGGCGATCTCCAGCACATCGTCGTAAAGCGCGAACGACATGGTGCGCATGATCTCAGCCAATGCGGCGCGGGCGAACAGCGAGCGCGGCGAGGCGTGTACCAGCATGGCGGGCTTGGCGACGGCGGCATCGCGCGAGACCAGCCAGTCGAGCGCGTTCTTCAGCCCGCCCGGCACGCCATGGGCATATTCCGGACAGGAGATGATCAGGCCGTCGGCTCGACTGACGGCATGGATCAGCTTGGAGGCTTCGAGCGGTGTCCGCTCGCCTTCATCGTCGGGATTGAAGATCGGCAAACGGCCAAGCCCGTCATGGACGGTGACGCGGCAGCCGGACGGCGCTTCGCGCGCCAGTGTGGCGATCAGCGCCGAATTTGTGGAGGCCGCGCGCAGGCTGCCGGAAATGGCAAGGATGTTCAGCAAGGTATGGAATCGGTCCAGACGCGAATCGCGTCCGCAAAAACTACCACATCGTCTTCTTGTATTCCTCGTCGAGCCAGCGGTCGGTCGCCTCGGCGGAATCGGCAACCGCCAGCTGATCGCGCATGATCTGGCCGAGCGTCGGCAGCGTCGCGCGGTCGTACCAGGTTTCCGGCTTCCACAAATCCGAGCGCATGAAGGCTTTTGCGCAGTGCATGTAGGCCGCCTTGACGCTGACCACGACAACGCTTTGCGGCTCCCTGCCGTCGACGGCGAGCCGTTCGCGCAAATTTGCGTCGACGGTGATGCGGGCATCGCCGTTGACGCGCAGCGTCTCGTTCATGCCGGGGATGAGGAAGAGCAGCCCGACCGGGGGATTGACGAGGATGTTTTCCAGCGTGTCGAGCCGGTTGTTGCCGGGCCGGTCGGGAATGGCGATGGTGGTGTCGTCCAGAACGGTGGCAAAGCCCGGTTTGTCGCCCTTCGGCGTCACGTCGGCATTGCCGGCACCGTCGGACGAGCCAATCAGCACGAATGGGCTCTTGCCGATGAAGGAGCGGCAATGGCCGTCAAGTTTTTTCAGCTCCTTTCGGATAGAACCGTCGGTCGGTCGTGGCGTCTTGTAGATCGTCCTCAACTGGTCGCGCGTGGTGACGAATTCCATGGCCCTTTCCCCTTATTTGCAGGCTCTATTTCCCGGCCTTCTCTTCTTTGCCGGTCTTGTCGTCCAGCGAATGGCGCAGGATCAGCGGCATCTGGCTGAAGGTGAACAGAAGCGTGATCGGCATGATGCCCCAGACCTTGAAAGTAACCCAGGCGTCGGTGGAAAAATTGCGCCACACCACCTCATTGACGATGGCCAGGAACAGGAAGAACAGGCCCCAGCGGAAGGTCAGCTTGCGCCAGCCTTCAGCGTCGAGGCTGAAGGCTGAATCGAAGACATAGCCAAGCAGCGACTTGCCGAAATACAGGCCGCCGAGCAGCACCCCGCCGAACAGCGTGTTGACGATGGTCGGCTTCATCTTGATGAAGATGTCGTCCTGCAGATAGAGCGTCAGCGCGCCGAAAATGAAGACGACGACGCCCGACACCATCGGCATGATCGGCAAGGTGCGGGTGAGCAGCCACGAGGCGATCAGCGCGATTGCCGTGGCGGCCATGAACAGGCCGGTGGCGACGAAGATCGGCCCGCCGAACTCGGCCAGAACAGGGAATTTCTGCACCAGCCATCCGCTGCGCGCATTGGCGAAGAAGAACACCATCAACGGACCCAGCTCCAGCACCAGCTTGAGCAGCGGATTGACGCCTTCCTTCTTCTGCTTCTGCGGGTCCGACGGATCGCGTTCGAGAATGGGTGGGTTCATGGAATCTCTTTCTTGCGCATGATCTGATCCAAAAAGTCTGCACCTTTTTGGGACATGCTTGTTAAGCTACTCCAGCGATCGCCCTGGCGAATTCGCTTGCTGAGAAAGGTTCGAGGTCGTCGACCTGTTCGCCGACGCCGATGAAATAGACCGGCAATTTGTGCTTTGCCGCGATCGCCACCAGAATACCGCCGCGCGCCGTGCCGTCCAGCTTGGTCATCACCAGGCCGTTGACGCCGGCGACATTGCGGAAGATCTCGACCTGGTTGAGCGCGTTCTGGCCGGTGGTGGCGTCGACCGTCTGCAGCACGGTGTGCGGCGCTTCCGGATCGAGCTTGCCGAGCACGCGGACGATCTTTTCGAGCTCGGCCATCAGTTCGGTCTTGTTCTGCAGACGGCCGGCGGTGTCGATGATCAGCACGTCGGAGCCGGCCTCTTTCGCCCGCTCGAATGCATCATAGGCAAGGCCGGCGGCATCGGCGCCGAGCTTGGAGGCGATGACCGGCGATTTCGTCCGCTCGCCCCAGATCTTCAGCTGCTCGATGGCTGCCGCGCGGAACGTGTCGCCGGCGGCGAGCATGACCGACAGGCCGCCATCGGTCAGCTTGGCGGCGAGCTTGCCGATGGTGGTGGTCTTGCCGGTGCCGTTGACGCCAACCACCAGGATGACATGCGGCTTGTGCGAGAGGTCGAGCTCCAGCGGCATGGCGACATGGGTCAGCACTTTTTCCACCTCGGCCGCCATGATGGCGCGGACCTCGGTGTCGGAAACGTCCTTGCCGTAGCGGCTGGCGGCCAGCGCGTCGGTAACGCGCAAGGCGGTCTCCATGCCGAGATCGGCGCGGATCAGCACATCCTCCAGGTCCTGCAAAGTCTCTTCGTCCAGCTTGCGCTTGGTGAAGACGCCGGCAATGTTGCCGGTCAGTTCCTTGGACGAGCGGGCAAGCCCGTCCTTCATGCGCTGGAACCAAGAGCGCCTCGGTGCCGGCTCCGGCGCTTTTTGCGGCTCGGCCTTCTGCTCGACCTTCTTGGTGACGGTCACCTTGCCGGGGGCGGCTTTCGGCTCCGGCGCGGGTGGTGGAAGAGGCTGCGGCTCGGGCGCAATTTCCGCAATGACCGGCTGCGATTCGATCGGCGCAGGCTGGCGAATGGGAGGTGCGATTTCGGCGGCGGGTGCTTCGGGCGTCGGCGCTGAAACTTCTTCCTTCTCCCCGTCGCTATAC
>NZ_RZRR01000524.1:0-3977 GCF_003998555.1 Mesorhizobium sp. M7A.F.Ca.CA.002.09.1.1
CCTCTATGCCACAGTCGCTGGCGCACTTCTTCGCGATGGGCGTTCCGGGCGTGCTGCTGGAAGCTGACGGGCGCGTGTTCCACAATGCCGGCGCCACGGAAGCGCAGGAACTTGGCATCATGCTGGCTTCGGCTGTCTCCTATCTCAGAATGTTCGAGACGGCGCGGCAGCCGCTTGTCTATGCCGCACCCCATATCGGTTTTGCGCTCAGCGTCGACCAGGACCAGTTGCTGTCGACGGCCAAGATGCGAGCACTGCGCAGGCTATGGGCGCGGGTGCAGGAGGCTTGTTCGATCCCGACATCCACCGCCAATATCCATGCCGAGACGTCGTTTCGCATGATGACGGCGATGGATCCGGAGACCAACATCCTGCGCACCACCATTGCATGCTTTGCCGCGGCGTGCGGCGGCGCCGATTCGATCTCCATCCTGCCGCACACGATCGCGCATGGTCTGCCGGCGGGTTTTGCCCGTCGTGTTGCCCGCAACACGCAGCTGATCATGGCCAATGAAAGCCATATCGATCATGTCACCGATCCCGCCTATGGTTCCGGCGCCGTCGAGGCGTTGACCGCGGAGTTGTGCGAGTTGGCGTGGACGGAATTGCAGACGATCGAAGCCGAGGGCGGTGTCCTGTCCAGCCTTCAGGACGGACGCATCCAGAAGCGCGTCCACGCAGCTGCGGAGCAGCGCAATGCAGCCTACCGCACAGGCCAACGGGCCATCATCGGCACCACGCTCTATCCATCGAAAGACGAACGTCCGGTCGAGACGCTGGCGGCGGAACGGCGGCCGGCCTTCACCGAAGGCGTTGCCGTCTGCGAGGCGCTGTTTCCAGTCCGCATCGACCAATCGATCGGAGCCGGCTCTTGATCCCGGACTTCGGCCAGATCGGCTGGGTCCCGCCACGCCGCGCTCCCGTCGAGGTCAAAGGCCAGCGGACCACGCCGGAAGGGCTCGTCGCCAAGCATCTGTACAATCAAAGCGACCTCAAGGGGTTGCCGCATCTCGACACCTATCCCGGCCTGCCGCCCTTCGTGCGCGGCCCCTACCCGACCATGTATGTCCAGCAGCCCTGGACCATCCGGCAATATGCCGGCTTCTCGACGGCCGAAGAATCCAATGCATTTTACCGACGCAACCTTGCCGCCGGCCAGAAGGGCCTGTCGGTCGCCTTCGATCTCGCCACGCATCGCGGCTATGACAGCGATCATCCGCGCGTTGCCGGCGATGTCGGCATGGCTGGCGTCGCCATCGATTCCATTCTCGACATGCGGCAGCTCTTCGACGGCATTCCGCTCGGCGAGATGACGGTATCGATGACGATGAACGGCGCGGTGCTGCCGATCATGGCGCTCTACATTGTCGCGGCGGAAGAACAGGGCGTTGCGCAGAAAGATCTCGCCGGCACCATTCAGAACGACATTCTGAAAGAGTTCATGGTCCGCAACACCTACATCTATCCGCCGAAACCCTCGATGCGGATCGTGTCGGACATCTTCTCGTACACATCGAAGAACATGCCGAAGTTCAATTCGATATCGATCTCCGGCTATCACATGCAGGAGGCCGGCGCGACGGCCGACCTTGAACTCGCCTATACGATCGCCGATGGCATCGAGTATGCCCGCGCCGGCGTCGCGGCGGGCCTCGACATTGACCGCTTTGCGCCGCGCCTGTCCTTCTTCTGGGCCATCGGCATGAATTTCTTCATGGAAGTCGCCAAGCTGCGGGCCGCGCGCCTGTTGTGGGCGACCCTGATGCAGAAGAATTTTTCGCCCAAGGACGAGCGCTCGTTGTCGCTGCGCACCCATTGCCAGACTTCTGGCTGGTCGCTGACGGCGCAGGATCCCTACAACAACATTGTCCGCACCATGATCGAGGCAATGGCTGCAACGCAGGGCCACACCCAATCGCTGCACACCAATTCCTTCGACGAGGCGATGGCGCTGCCGACCGACCATTCGGCGCGGATCGCCCGCAACACCCAGCTCATCCTGCAAAAGGAATCCGGCACCACGCGCATCATCGACCCGTGGGGCGGTTCGGCCTATCTTGAACGGCTGACGCATGATCTGGCGGCGCGCGCGCTTGCTCATATCGAGGAGGTCGAGGCGCTCGGCGGCATGGCGGCGGCGACCGAACAGGGCATTCCCAAGCTGCGCATCGAGGAAGCTGCCGCGCGCACGCAGGCGCGGATCGATTCCGGCGAGCAGATGCTGGTCGGCGTCAACGCCCATCGGCCCGAGACCGACATCGAGGTCGACGTGCTGAAGATCGACAATGCCGAGGTCAGGGCCCGGCAATTGTCGAAGCTGCAACGGCTGAAGGGCACGCGCGATGTCGCCGCCGTCGAAAGCGCACTCGATGCGCTGACCCGTGCCGCGCAAGGCAATGAAAACCTGCTGGAATTCGCCATCCGAGCCGCGCGCGCCAATGCAACGGTCGGCGAGATTTCATTCGCGTTGGAAAGGGCGTTTGGGCGCCACGTCGCTACGGTGCAGACCATTTCCGGCATCTATCGCAAGGCGCTTGGCGATCATCCCGTGGTCGACGGGCTGCAGGACAAGCTTGACGCCTTCGAGAAGAAGACCGGCGGCAAGCCGCGCATTCTCGTCGCCAAGATGGGCCAGGACGGCCACGACCGTGGCCAGAAGGTCATCGCTACGGCCTTCGCCGATCTCGGCTTCGACGTCACCGTCGGCGCGATGTTCCAGACACCGGATGAGATCGCCAGGCTGGCGGTCGCACAGGACGTCCACATCGTCGGCGCCTCGTCGCTGGCGGCGGGACATTTGACGCTGATCCCGGAACTGCGCGACGCGCTTAAAAAGCTCGGCCGCGGCGACATGCTGATCGTCGCCGGCGGCGTCATCCCACCGCAGGACTATGACGCGGTGCGGCAAGCCGGCGCTGCGGAAATCTTCCCGCCGGGCACAGTCATTCCAGAGGCAGCGGATCGCCTGCTGGACCGCCTGCTGGCCACGGACTAGGACTGCTGCATCTCTGAAAAGGTTGTGCTAGACTGACACTGCAACCAAGGTGCGGTAACCGTGAAGACGACCATCCACAAGCTCGACGACGGATCAGATGCCCTGATCTTGCCACGGGAATGCTGGACAGCTTGAATCTGCAATCGGGCGATCAGCTCCAGATCATCGAAACTGATCACGGCATCATTTTAAGACCGGTGGCCGACAGGTTCGAACGGCAGATGAAGGCCGCGCGCGAGGTCATGGACAAATATCGGGTCGGGCTTCAGAAACTCGCCAAATGACGCGCCAATCAGTGCGGCGGATTTGAGACGTCCTAGCTCTCGGAGAGCTTGACGATTTCCCATTCCTTGCCGTTGACGCTGGCCAAGTCGCCGATCTTCTTGCCGAACAGGGCGACAGCCATTGGCGAAACATGCGAAATGCTGCCCTTGGTGGGATCAGCCTCGTCCTCGCCGACGATCTTCCAATGCACCTTCTTGCCGTCATCGCTCTCGATCGTGACGCCCATGCCGAAGCGCACAACGTCACTGCCCGGCTCCGGCACCGAGAGTTCGGCGCTTTCGCGCCGGGCGGTCCAGTAACGCAGATCGCGCGACACGACCGCTATGCGCTCGCGGTCGGCTTTGCGTTCGGCCTTCGCCAGTATGTCGCGCAGATCGGCCAGATTTTCCTCGATCTGCGCCAGGCCGCGTTCCGTCACCAGATTGCGATGCTGGCTGACCGGCCGCTCACCGACACCGGCGATGGCATTTTCGCTGTCTTCCTCGCGGGTGAAAGCTCTGCTCATTTCCTGAACTTAGGCCCGCAGAGGCTGCTCGACAAGCCATTGTCGTTTCCGTCCAGAGGAGAGGCAAACCGTCTGGCACGATTCCTGCGACGCCAAGGTTGAACGCTGGGATTCTGTGCCGATGTTGAACAGACGAACGCTGCTGACTGGAACCGCCGGCTTTGCCGTCATGGGCCTTGCGCTCGGCAAGGC
>NZ_RZRR01000525.1:0-3975 GCF_003998555.1 Mesorhizobium sp. M7A.F.Ca.CA.002.09.1.1
GCATTCTCGGGTGAGAAACGTCCGGCCGCAGGCAGGCGAAAAGCCGCGGAATCGGCTTTTCGAGTTTCGAACGCCCGTAGCCATAGCGGAGGGCTAGGCATGCGCATCCTGCGGGCAGCCGAATACCGGTCGATGCCGTGGAAGAACGGCGGCGGCGTGACGACGGAAATCGCCGTCTCGCCGCCCGGTGCCGGGCTAAACGATTTCGACTGGCGCGTGTCGATGGCGCGTGTCGAATCGAGCGGTCCGTTCTCGCAATTCGCCGGCATCGATCGCACCCTTGCCGTGCTCGAAGGCGAGGGCATCGTCCTCGAGATTGCCGGCTACCCGCCGAGATCTATAAACAGGACGACCGCCCTGTTTTCTTTCCCGGCCGACGTGCAGACCTCGGCCGCGCTGATCGGCGGACCGATCACCGATCTCAATGTCATGACCCGCCGTAGCCGGATGACGCATTCGGTCGAACGCCTGGTGATTTCGGCCCCCGTGGAAATCCGGACTGAAGCCGGCACAACGCTCATCCTGTGCTTGGACGGCGACATCAGTGTGCCCGCCGCTGAACCGGTTCGCCTCGGGCCGCTCGACACGCTGCTGTCCGGGCCGGTCAGCACCGGCCTGCTTGTCCAACCCGCCCATGAGGCAACGCTGTACGTGATCCGGATCCGCGCCATCGCCGGCAACGATTAACGCTTGTTTCCAAACATGATCGCGGTACCGGCGAAATATAGCGTAAGCTGCTGGCGGCATCACGAAAAAGCCTGAATCCTCTCCGCCGATCTGGCTGGCGGGAAGTGGGGTGCTTGTCTTTGAGTTTTGCTGAGAGACGACGCCCTGTCGTGGTGCGGAAACAAACTTTCGGCAAGTGGGGTTTATGCAACCAATTGCATTTGAACCGGTTTTAGGGCCATTGCCGTGGCGGTGACGCCGCTCAGTGCCCGCTTACGGAATTTTCAATGAATATTCAGACGAATCCTGCCCAAATCGAGAAGACAAGCGCGAGCTTCCCGGCCATCACCGAAGAGCCGATCCGCTCCAATTACCTGCCCGAAGAGCGCCTTCGGCTGCTCGGTGAAAGCCTGGCGAAAGGCGACCTCACAGATCTGTTCGGGCTGACGCCCTTCGATTTTCAGGCCCGTATCCGCGACAGCGCCAAGAAGATTTTGGAAGTCTACCGGTCGACCAATGCGGCGCAGGCGAGGGGCGAGACGATCACGCCGGCGGCACAATGGCTGCTCGACAACAATTACCTGGTCGAAGAGACCATTTTCCAGGTCAAGCGCGACCTGCCGCGCCGCTTCTATCGCCAGCTGCCGACCTTGAAACTGCCTGACGGCGGCAGCGTGCCGCGCGCGCTGGCGCTGGCCTGGACCTATGTCGCACATTCGGACAGTTCCGTTTCGGCGACGATGTTCAAGTCCATCGTCCAGGGTTTTCAGTCGGTCGAGCCGCTGAAGATCGGCGAACTCTGGGCGCTGCCTTCGCTGTTGCGCTTCGTGCTGATCGAAAATCTGCGCCGGCTGGCGGTCAGGGTCAATCGAACCCGTCAGATGCGTCAGATCGCCAACGATGTGGCAGACAAGGTCCTGGCCACCGACGACAGCGCCGACCGGCAGTCGATCCTGTCCAATTTCAGCGCACACGCACAGGACACCACCTTCGCCACCCAGCTGCTCTATCGCCTGCGCGATGGCTCGCAGAATGCCGGCAAGGCTCTGGAATGGCTGGAAGGCGAGCTCGAAAAGACCGGCTCCGATGCCGAGGAAATCATCATTTCCGAACATCACACGTTGTCCAGCGGCAATGTGACGACGGGCAACATCATTCGTGGCCTGCGCCTCATCAACGACGTCGATTGGACCGTGTGGTTCGAAGGCGTCAGCCGCATCGACACCGTGCTGCGCGAGCGTACCGATTTCGCCGCGCTCGACTTCTTCTCGCGCGACCAGTACCGGACCGCGATCGAGGAATTGGCGCGCCGCTCGAACCTTTCGGAATATCGCGTCGCCGAGAAGGCCATCGAGCTGGCCGGCCACGCCGCCAGCGATGGCGACGGCGACGTCGTTTTAACCGGGTCCGCCCACACCGATGTCGGCTTCTTTCTCGTCGGCCCACGCCGGCTCGAGCTGGAGAAGGCGATCGGCTATCGACCCACCATCAGCCAGACAGTCAAGCGTGCCTTCCGCAAGACCGGCTGGCTCGGCATCGTCGTACCGGTGTTTGCGCTGACGGCGCTGCTTCTCGTCCTCTCAGGCAACGCGCTTGCCAATCTCGGCCTGTCGGTGCCCTCGATCGTCCTCATGCTGGCGCTTTTTGCCGTGCCGGCCAGCGAGGGCGCGCTCGCCTTCTTCAACACGGTCGTTTCGCTGTTCCTGAAACCGACGCGCCTCGTCGGCTACGATTACCGGCACGGCGTGCCGCCCGAGGCGCGCACGCTGGTGGTGGTTCCGTCGCTGATCGGCTCGCGCGACGATGTCGAGGAAAACATCCGCAATATCGAGGTGCATCATCTCGCCAACACGGCCGATGAAATCCATTTCGCGCTGCTGTCGGACTGGCCGGACTCGAAGACCGAGATCGATGCTGCCGACACCGAAATCCTCGAATTCGCGCGTGCCGAGATCGCTCGTCTCAACGCACGCTATCCCTCCGAAGGCGCGCCGCGCTTCTATATCCTGCACCGGCGCCGGCTCTTCAATGCGGCGCAAGGGTCGTGGATGGGCTGGGAGCGCAAGCGCGGCAAGCTGCATGAACTCGACCTTCTGCTGCGCGGCGACAGCGACACCACGTTCCTGCCGCTCGACGTGCCGCTGCCGGAGAACGTCGTCCACGTGATGACGCTCGATGCCGACACGCGCACCACCCGTGACGCGGTCGCCACCCTCGTAGGCAAGCTCTGCCACCCGCTCAACCGGCCGCATTTCGATGCCAGCAAGCGCGTCGTCACCGCCGGCTACGCGATCCTGCAGCCGCGCATCACCGCGTCGCTGACATCAGGCGATGATGCGTCGTTCTTCCAGCGGGTGTTCTCGGCCAATCGCGGCCTCGACCCTTATGTCTTTGCCGTGTCAGATCTCTATCAGGACGTTTTCGGCGACGGGTCCTTCACCGGCAAGGGCCTCTATCACGTCGACGCCTTCGAGGCCGCCCTGCAGGGCCGCATCGAGGAAAACACCATCCTCAGCCACGATCTGCTGGAAGGCGCGCTGGCGCGCTCGGCGCTGGTCACCGACGTCGAACTGGTCGAGGACTATCCGACCCGCTACTCGGTCGACGCCTCGCGCCACCATCGCTGGGCACGCGGCGACTGGCAGTTGCTCGGCTTCATGCTCGATCCGCGCTCCGGCGTGCCGGCGCTGTCGCGCTGGAAGATGATCGACAATCTGCGCCGCTCGCTGACGCCGATCTTCTGGGTGATGGCGGCGATTGCCGGCTGGACGCTGCTGCCCTTCACGCAGGCCGCGCAATGGCAGGCCCTGCTGATCCTCAGCCTGTTCATGGCGCCGACATTCGACATCGTCAACGCCATCCTGCCCAAGAGCGGCGACCAGACGCCACGCGGCCATTTCTCGGCCCTGGCACGCGACGTCGCCTTCGGCACCGCCATGGTGGCGCTGAAGATCGTCCTGATGGCGCACAACGCCTGGATGATGGGCGATGCCATCGTGCGCACGCTCTATCGGTTGTTCGTCAGCCGCCAGAACCTTTTGGAATGGCGCACCGCCTCGCAGGCGCACAAGGCGGGCGACAACGATGTCGGTTCCTATTACGGCATGATGTATGGCGCCGTGATCATCGGCTTCGTCGGCCTTGCCATTCCGGTGCTGGCCGATTCGACCGGCGCCTTCGTTGCCTTCTTCTTCGCGCTGTTCTGGATTGGCTCGCCCGCCATCGCCAGCTGGATCAGCCGTTCGGCTGAAACCGAGGATCGCTTGCGCATATCGCAGGCCGATATCCATACGTTGCGCACGGTGGCGC
>NZ_RZRR01000526.1:0-3971 GCF_003998555.1 Mesorhizobium sp. M7A.F.Ca.CA.002.09.1.1
CGCCAAGGGTGGCCGCGGCTTCCTCCACTTCCTTGTCGATCTCCTCCATGATCGGCTGCACGGTGCGCACGACGAAGGGCAGGCCGATGAAGATCAGCGCGATGACGATACCGAGCGGGGTATAGGCGACCTTGATGCCGAGCGGCATCAGCAATTTGCCGATCCAGCCGTTCGGCGCGTAGAGCGTGGTCAGCGCGATGCCGGCCACAGCCGTCGGCAAGGCGAAGGGCAGATCGACCATGGCATCGACGATGCGGCGGCCGGGGAAGCGGTAACGCACCAGCACCCATGCGACCAGCGTGCCGAAGACGACGTTGACAGCAGCCGCGACGAAGGCAGTGCCGAAGCTGATTCTCAGCGCATTGATGGTGCGGCGATCGGTGGCGATCGCCCAGAATTCAGGCCAGCCAAGGGCGGCCGAGCGCCAGAGCAGCCCGGATAGCGGGATGAGGATGATGAGGGTGAGGTAGGCAAGCGAGAAGCCGAGCGTCAATCCGAAACCCGGAATGACGCTCGGCTGCCTGAATCGCCACCCCGCCTGGGCGGGTGCTGTGGTCATGTCGTCCTGAATATCGACTGCTTACTGGGGCTTGTAGATCTGGTCGAATATACCACCATCGCCGAAATGATAAGGCTGTGCTTTTTTCCAGCCACCAAACTGTGGATCGTCGATGGTTACAAGTTTGATCGGCGGCAGCTTGGCGAGGTCCTCGGCCGGCACCAGATCGGGCTTGGCAGGACGATAATGGTTCTTGGCGATGATCGTCTGCGCTTCCTTGGAATAGAGCCAGCTCAGATAGGCTTCGGCGATCTTGCGCGTGCCCTTGGCATCGACATTGGCGTCGACCACCGCCACCGGCGGTTCTGCCAGGATGGAGGTCGGCGGGTAGACGATGTCGAAATTGTCGGCGCCGAACTCGTCGAGCGCCAGATAGGCCTCGTTTTCCCAGGCGATAAGCACATCGCCGAGACCCTTTTGCGCGAAGGTCACGGTCGAGCCGCGCGCGCCGGTGTCGAGCACCGGGGCATTGGCGTAGAGCTTGCCGACGAACTCCTTGGTCTTGGTCTCGTCGCCGCCGTCATTGGCGTTGGCGTAGGCCCATGCGGCGAGATAGTTCCAGCGCGCGCCGCCGGACGTCTTGGGATTGGGCGTGATCACCTGGACACCGTCCTTGACGAGGTCGCTCCAGTCGTGAATGCCCTTGGGATTGCCCTTGCGCACGAGGAAGATGATGGTCGAGGTGTAGGGCGCCGAATTGTTTTCGAATTTGGTGCGCCAGTCCGGATTGATCTTCTTCGACTTCGAGACGATGGCATTGATGTCGCCTTCGAGTGCCAGCGTCACCACATCGGCGTCGAGGCCGTCGATCACGGCGCGGGCCTGGGCGCCCGATCCGCCATGCGACTGCTGGACGGTGACCGTCTCTCCGGTCTCGGCCTTCCAATGGGCGACGAAAGCTTCGTCATAGGCCTTGTAGAGCTCGCGTGTCGGATCGTAGGAGACGTTGAGAATGGTGGTATCGGCAAACGCGAAACCGAGCGTGCCGAACTGGACAGATGTGGCGACCAGTGCGCCGAGCAGTTTCCTGAAATGAGGTTTGGTCATTTCTGCCTCCGTTGAACCTGCGCCAAATCTACCGAATTGGTAGAAATTAGGTGCATTCAATGTTGCCTTTTTTGCCCCTCTTGAGAAAATGTTCGGCGCCATTTCGTCCTTTGGAGAAATATTTTCCTCTTGCGGCCAAAGGAAGAATCCATGGCCCTGCCACTCAGCCTATCTAGCAATGGGTAGTGCCGAGGCAAGGTGTGGAATTTGATCCGGTGCCTCAATCGGCGGTGATGGGAAAGTCGAAACGCTGTTTGGCGAACGGTTCGCTTTTCAGCGTGAAGTGCCACCATTCCCTTGCATAGTTCTTGAAGCCGCCCGCGCGCATGGCTTCGACAAGCATCTTGCGATTTGCCGCCGCTTCACTGGCAGGGCCGCGGTATGCGGTTTCGCTCATTGAATCAAAGCAGTCGAAACCGGTACCGAAATCGAGCGTGTCGGCATCCCCGGTGCCGCAGGCCGGGTTCGGGCTGGACCTGCGGTCCATCTGGGCGACGGCGACGTCGACGGTCGAGCCACGTGAATGAGTCGACAACTCTCCGACATAGCCCTTGGCGATCAGGTCGCTGCGCCTGACCTCCGGATACCATTGCGGATCGGGCGGCCCGCCCTGTTTTGTCCATTCGCCCATGTCGGCGACGGCGCGGGCAGGGCGGTAGCAATCGAACACCACCAGGGTCAGGCGTTTGGCCGCGATCGCTTTCTGGACAGCGGAGAGTGCCTTCGCCGCATCCTCGGTGAGGATGCAGACCGGGGCGCCATAGCCGTTCACCTTGCGGTGCAGAAAATTATCCGATCCGGCGTAGCGGATGTCCTGGCGGATCGAGGGGTCGACATCGGCGAGCCGGACAAAGCCGGCGGGGAGTGGGTCAGCGAGAGCAGGGAGGGTGATTGCCGTGACAAGGATTGTTGCTGCCAGTGCTGAGGCTGCCGACAGGAAAGGATCGCGCGAGGCACCCCCCTCTGCCTTGCCAGGCATCTCCCCCGCAAGGGGGGAGATTGTCAGCTTTGGCGTCCTGCTCCACCATTGATAACTGGCGAAAGCGGCAAGGACATCCGATCGCCCTCCTTGCGGGGGAGATCGCCGGCAGGCCAGAGGGGGGTGCCTCGGAACAGGCATGGGTGAAGTATCCCGCTATCCGCTGAGCCTGTGGAAAGCCAATTCCACGAATCGCTTGCAGCCGTCTATTCGACAAACACCTTCACGCTCGCCGCGCGTCCCGCGGCGTCGATGACGGTCAGCGTCGAATAGCCGGCGCCGTCGGGCTGCCAGGTCGCGGTGCGGCGACGGTCGATGCCCACCAGCGGCTTGCCGTTGGCGAGCCAGCGGAACGGCGCACGGCCGCCTTGCAGCTTCAGCACCAGCGGCGAGGCGTCGACCGAATTGGTGCCGAGATCGACGCGGGCGCCGTCGGGCGGGAAGATGATGGTCGGTGCGGGTTCGGTCACTGTCGCCTGCACCAGGCCGTCCGCCCCGGCGCCGAAGCGGGCGAGCGTCACCGGCAGGTCCTCGCGCCTGGGGCTGAACAGTCCGGGCGGCTTGCCCGGCAAGGGGACGGTGGCCAGGCCCGAGCGGACAAAACCCTCGAACAGGATGGGAGCGGCCGAGACATAACCGGACAGTCCGGGCACCGCGCCGGCGTCGGGACGGCCGACCCAGACACCGAGCACATAGCGGCCGTCGAAGCCGACCGACCACGCGTCGCGGTAGCCGTAGGACGTGCCGGTCTTGTAGGCAATGCCGCGCTGCAGGGCACCCTCGGGCGGCTTGACGCCCGACAGTATGTCGATGATCTGCCAGTTGGCCTGACCGTCGAGGATGGTGGCGCTGGTGCGCTCGGCATTGGCCGGCTCGGTGCCGTCATGCAGCGTGTGCGTCTTGCCGCCATTGGCGAGCCCTGTGTAGAGCTGGGCGAGGTCGCGCAGCGTGACGCCTACGCCGCCAAGGCCGATGGCCAGGCCCGGCGCCTCGTTGACCGGCAGTATGGGGCTGACGCCGGCCTGGCGGAAGCGCGCCATCAGCCGCGTTGGCCCGACCGCGTCGAGCACGCGGATCGCCGGCACGTTGAGCGACAGTTGCAGGGCTTGCCGGATGCTGACATCGCCCTGGTAGCCCATGTCGAAATTCTTCGGCCGGTAGCCGGAGAAATCGACAGGGCTGTCATCGATCAGCGTCTCCTGCGCCACCAGGCCCTGTTCGAAGGCAAGACCGTAGATGAACGGCTTCAGCGTCGAGCCGGGCGAGCGGACGATCTTTGTCATGTCGATCCAGCCGGAGCGGCTGGCGTCGAAGAAATTGGCCGAGCCGACTTCGCCAAGGATGTCGCCGGTGCGGGAGTCGGCCAGCACCATGGCGACCGACAGG
>NZ_RZRR01000527.1:0-3962 GCF_003998555.1 Mesorhizobium sp. M7A.F.Ca.CA.002.09.1.1
TCCGATGCCTGGCTGTTCCAGCGCTGGACGGGGAGCACATAGCCGGACGGTTTGGTCAGCCCGCGTTCGAACACTTTCGCCATGCGGCTGCGTTCTTCCGGATCCTCCAGCCTAGAGTTGGACGGATCGACATTGTCGGGCAGCTTGCCTTCCTTGAGCAGCCATTCGGCCGGATCCTCATAGGCTTCGCTGACCATGGCTTTGTCGATGCCGAGTTCGCCGGCAATCGCGGTGAGCAGGCTTTCGGCCTGCTTCGGGCCGATGTCGGCCTCGCTCTTTTCGCGTGCGATCAGCGACGGATCGCTCCACACCGGCTGGCCGTCGGCACGCCAGTAGAGCGAAAAGGTCCAGCGCGGCAGGCTTTCGCCCGGATACCATTTGCCCTGGCCGTAATGGAGAAAGCCGCCCAGCGCAAAGCGCTCGCGCAGTTTACGGATCAGTTCGTCGGCCTTTTCGCGCTTGGTGGGACCGACGGCGGCGGTGTTCCATTCGGCCGACTCGAAATCGTCGATCGACACGAAAGTCGGCTCGCCGCCCATGGTGAGCCGCACGTCGCCGGCGGCAAGTGCTTTATCGACCTTGTTGCCCAGAGCGTCGAGCGCCTGCCAGCTTTCGTCCGAAAATGGCTTGGTGATGCGCGGATGTTCGGCGATGCGGTCGACCCGCATCTCGAAGCCGAATTCGACATTGGCGAAGCTCGCCATGCCGGAAATCGGGGCCGCGTTGCGGAAATGCGGCGTGGCGGCCAGCGGCACATGGCTCTCGCCGGTGAGCAGGCCCGAGGTCGGATCGAAGCCGATCCAGCCGGCGCCGGGAAGATAGACCTCGCACCACGCATGCAGATCGGTGAAGTCGACGGCGGTTCCGGCTGGACCGTCCAGCGCCACCAGATCGGGCTTCAACTGGACCAGATAGCCGGAAACGAAGCGCGCCGCGATGCCGAGATTGCGCAGGATCTGCACCAGCAGCCAGCTCGAATCCCGGCACGATCCCTTTTTCGCGGCCAAGGTCTCTTCCGGCGAGAACACACCGGTTTCCATGCGCACGATATAGGCGATCTCGCGCTGCAGCCGCGCGTTGAGATCGACCAGGAAATTGACGGTGTTGGCAGCGCTGCGATCGATGGTCTTCAGCAGCGCCGACAGCAGCGGTCCCGCCGGCTCCGGAGTGCGATAGATGGCGAGATCGTCGCGTATCTCTTCCGGATACTCGAACGGAAACGCCTCGGCCGACGGCTCGACGAAGAAATCGAACGGATTGTAGACCGTCATGTCGGCGACGAGGTCAACCTCGATCTTCAACTCCGTCACCGGCTCCGGAAAGACGAAGCGGGCGAGGAAATTGCCGTAAGGATCCTGCTGCAGATTGACGAAGTGGTTCGCCGGCTCGACCTTGAGCGAATGGCTCAGCACCTTGGTACGGGAATGCGGCGCCGGCTGCAGCCGGATGATCTGGGGCCCGAGAACCACCGGCCGGTCGTATTTGTAATGGGTCAGGTGGTAGACGGCTGCCAGAATTGCCATGGGGCCCCGGAATTCAGCGTTTCAAACGATTTCGCTGAACCCTGACACATCTGGCGGCCATTCTCCAAGCAGAGATGTTGCGGTGCACCTAATTTAAGCAACGGTTACCGGCTCAGAAAAATGCCTGCAACCCCGTCTGCGCCCTTCCCAGGATCAGCGCATGCACGTCATGCGTGCCTTCATAGGTGTTGACCGTCTCCAGGTTCTGCGCGTGGCGCATGACGTGGTAGCCGATCTGGATGCCGTTGCCGCCATGCATGTCGCGGGCCTGGCGGGCGATGTCCAGCGCCTTGCCGCAATTGTTGCGCTTGACGATCGAGATCATTTCCGGCGCCATCTTACCTTCATCCAGCAGCCGCCCGACGCGCAAGGACGCCTGCAATCCCAACGCAATTTCGGTCTGCATGTCGGCAAGCTTCTTCTGGTAGAGTTGCGTGCCGGCCAGCGGCTTGCCGAACTGCTTGCGGTCGAGACCGTATTGGCGGGCGCGGTGCCAGCAATCCTCGGCGGCGCCCATCGAGCCCCAGGAAATGCCGAAGCGAGCCCGGTTGAGGCATCCGAACGGTCCGCCAAGGCCCTTTGCGTTGGGCAGCAGCGCGTCCTCGCCGACCTCGACGCCTTCCATCACCACTTCGCCGGTGATCGACGCCCGCAGCGACAGCTTGCCGCCGATCTTCGGCGCCGAAAGCCCTTTCATGCCCTTTTCCAGCACGAAGCCACGGATCTCGTCCTTGCCGTTCTCCCCCTTCAGCTTCGCCCAGACGACGAACACATCGGCGACGGGCGCGTTGGAAATCCACATCTTCGAACCGGACAGCTTGTAGCCGTTGGCGGTCTTCTCGGCGCGCGTCTTCATACCGCCCGGGTCGGAGCCTGCATCCGGCTCGGTCAGGCCGAAACAGCCGATCCACTCGCCGCTGGCGAGCTTGGGCAGGTACTTCTTGCGCTGTTCGTCCGAGCCATAGGCATAGATCGGATACATCACCAGCGACGACTGCACTGACATCATCGACCGATAGCCGGAATCGACGCGCTCTACTTCGCGTGCGACCAGCCCATAGGTGACGTAGTTCGCGCCAAGCCCGCCGAATTCTTCAGGGATGTTGATGCCGAGCAGGCCGGCCTCGCCCATTTCACGGAAGATCGCGGTGTCGAAGGTCTCGTTGAGGTAGGCGTCCTCGATCCGCGGCGCCAGTCTGTCGGCGGCGAAGGCGGCCGCCCCGTCGCGCACCATGCGCTCGTCTTCCGAAAGCTGGCCCTCGATCAGGAACGGGTCTTCCCAGACGAATGCGTTCTTGTCGGCGGCCATCGCGTTTCTCCCAACCAATGCATGTCGCTCAAAACGATGACATGCATGAAGCAAAATGTTGGCCCGTTCTATCGGCCTGCGCCTCGAAAAAATCAAACGAAATTGATTCACCGATCAATGATCGTTAGGAATGGATCATGAGTGTCCAACGCCGCCTTTTACCCAACATCAGCGCCCTTGCCGCCTTCGAGGCTGTGGCCCGGCTCGGCAGTTTCACCGCCGCCGCCCAGGAGCTAGATCTGACCCAGGGCGCGGTCAGCCGCCAGATCAAACTTCTGGAAGATCAGTTCGGCCGCCGGCTGTTCGAACGCGACAGCCGCAATGTCAGGCTGTCGACATCGGGCGAGATCTACGCCGAGGCGGTGCGTTCAGCACTTGGGCAATTGCGTGACGCAGCCCTTGGATTGATGAGCAATCGGCATAGTGGCATGCTGAACCTTGCCATTTTGCCGACCTTCGGCACGCGCTGGCTGATGCCGATGATCCCCGATTTCGTCGAAAACAATCCCGATATCACCATCAACTTCGTCACCCGCGTCGGTCGCTTCGACTTCGCCAGGGAGAGGCTTGATGCCGCCATCCACTACGGCCTGCCGGACTGGCCGGAGGCCGACTCGACACTGTTGGTGCGCGAAACCGTGGCGCCGGTCGTGTCGCCCGAATTCCTCGCCGGCCGCGCCATCGCCGCACCGGCCGATATCGGCCGCCTGCCGCTGCTGCACATGGCGACGCGTCCTGGCGCCTGGACCGAATGGTTCGAGCATCAGGGCCTGAGCGCGCCGACCGGACCCGGCATGCAGTTCGAACAGTTCGGCACCGCCGCCCAGGCCTGCATGGCGGGGCTCGGCGTGGCGCTGCTGCCGTTGATCCTCATTGCAGGTGAATTGCAGCGCGGCCAGCTGGTGCCGGCGCCAGGCCAGCCCATGCAAAGCCGCAGTGCCTACTATCTCGTCGTCCCGCACGACAAGCGCGGCCATCCGCCGGTCGCCAGTTTTCGCGACTGGCTGCTGGGCCAGGTCGAGAAGGAACCGGCCGTTCTGGCGTGGTAGCTACTTTCGCTTCAGCGCATTCGCCAAAGCAGCACCGAACGCTCCCTGTTGCGCCGGCCGCTCCGGCTGGCGTTGCTGGGG
>NZ_RZRR01000528.1:0-3950 GCF_003998555.1 Mesorhizobium sp. M7A.F.Ca.CA.002.09.1.1
GCAGCATCGCGATACCGGCCGCTTCGGACAGGCCATGATGGGCGATGCCGGAAAATCGGTCGAGTATCTCAGGCTCGAACACCAGAACGAGGCCCGAGGCCAAAATCGTCGACAGCACGAAGGTGATCCAGCAGACCGCCACCAGCACGCCGACATCCTGTCCGGTCAGGCCCCTGGTACCGTAGGCGCGGTAGCGGATGACGGCGCCCGAGAACACCGAACCGCCAATGTTGTGCGACAGCGCATAGGTGGTGAAGGAGCACAGCGTGACGAACAGCCACGACACGCGCTTGCCGATATGCAGAAGCGCGATGTGGTCGTAGCCGGCGAGCGAAGCATAGGCGATGATCGAACTCAGCGCGGCAAGAACCCAGCCGCGGGTCGGAATGGCAGCGATGCCGTCCCAGACATCGTCGAGCGAAATGCCGCGCAGTTCGTGCCAGAGCAGCAGCAGCGAGAAGATCACCGCCGCGATGCCGACGACCGGCCAGAAATAGCGTCTCCAGTTCATTGCCTGACTGCCATGCGTTGCGGGGTCCGCTTCCTTTCGTGGCTGGTGGGAGGCCGGCTGCGCCGGATTCTTCCGCTCATTTCAGAAATGCCTCATCGAAGCCGGCTATTCAACCGCGAACCCTTGTCGCAGCGGCGGCCGGCAAGATTTGTCCGTGGGGCGCCCGAAAGAGATGCCGGCAGGCGTTGCGCCGGCAACTGCGGCGTGCGGATTCATCACGCGGCCGCGCCGGAACGGCGGTCAGCGGCCTGCCGGTAAAATTCGGCATGCGGCTCTTGGTGATCGGGCACGGCGCTGTTAGTCTGGCGACAACTTAAAACACTGAAGCGCCTGCTGCGTCCATCATAGGTTCGCGCGGCGCCGGAAGGAACGACAGTGGAAGACCACGATACCGGCGCCGGCGCGCCGGAGGTGGGCGTGTCCAGCTCTTCCCAGCGGTCGGCTGACCCGGGGAACGCAAGCTGGCAGCAACGCCGCCCGACGGAGCTCCGCTCGGCAGACGGGCAGGCGGGCGACGCACCCCACAAAGGCAAGCCCAAGAAGCGGCGCAAGCGAAGGCGCGGGCGCAAGGTTTTTGCGCGCGACGAAGCGCGTCCCGCGGAGAATCGATCGCCGGCGCCAGGCAAAACCGGTGCCCCGGCGGCGGAGGCCCACAGACCGGCGGAAGCGGTGGTCTCGCCCGCCGCTCTTGTGCCGCGGCCGGAACAAGGCGCCCGTCGGCCGCCGGTCCATGAGCTTCCGGTGTTTGCGGCGCTTGACCTCGGCACCAACAATTGCCGGCTGTTGGTCGCCGTGCCGACGCGGCATGGCCAGTTCCGCGTCATCGACGCCTTTTCGCGCATCGTCCGGCTGGGCGAGGGGCTCACCGCCAATGGCCGGCTCGGCCAGCCGGCGATGGACCGCGCGGTCGAGGCGCTGAAAATCTGCGGCGACAAATTGCGCAACCGCAAGATCAGAAAAGCCCGGCTGATCGCCACCGAGGCCTGCCGCACGGCCGAAAACGGCGTCGGATTCATCGACCGCGTCGAACGCGAGGCCGGCCTGAAGCTCGAGATCATCGACCGCCAGACCGAGGCGCGGCTGGCGGTGTCCGGCTGCGGCTCGCTGGTCGAGCGCGACACCCAAGGCGTCGTGCTGTTCGATATTGGCGGCGGTTCGTCGGAAATCGCGCTCATCGATCTCGCCGGCCGCCGTTCGCCGAGGTTGGCCAATCATATCGTGTCGTGGACGTCGCTGCCGGTCGGCGTCGTCTCGCTGGCCGAGCGCTTTGGCGGCCGCACGGTGACGCGCGAGATCTTCGCCGCCATGGTCGATGACGTTGCCGGCCGGCTGGCCAGCTTCGACGGTCGCGATCGGCTGAGCCATCTCAAGGCCAGCCCGAATTTCCATCTGCTGGGCACGTCCGGAACGGTGACGACGCTGGCCGGTGTCCACCTTGAACTCGAGCGCTATGATCGCCGCCGTGTCGACGGGCTGTGGATGGACCGCGACAGCGTCGACCGCATGGTCGAAAGACTGGTTGGCTGGGATTTCCAGCAGCGCTGCGCCAACCCTTGCATCGGTGCCGATCGCGCCGATCTGGTACTGGCCGGCTGTGCTATCCTCGAAGCGATCCGCGCCGTATGGCCGTCCGAGCGGTTGCGGGTCGCCGATCGTGGCCTGCGCGAAGGTATTTTGAGCGAATTGATGGCCGATGATGGCGTCTGGCGCAACGATGGGCGTGGCAGAGCGTGAACAGTCGACCCCCACTCCGTCGAGCTACGCTCGACACCTCTCCCCCGATCGACGGGGAGAGGAAAGGCGTGAACTTATGCAGGCTGGCTCCCTTCCTCTCCCTCCGGAGGGGGGAGAGGTGGCTCGGCGAAGCCGAGACGGAGTGGGGGAAGCCCTTCACGAAACGCGCAGACGTCGAAAAATGAGCACAACTCGACGAGCGAGAAAACCCGGACCAGAAATCAGGCAATGACCAAGAAACCGGAAAAACCAGGATCCGCCAGCATTCGCGTGCTGAAGACGCGGATCAAGAAGAAGAGCGGGCTGAAGGAATCGTCGCGCCGTTGGCTGCAGCGCCACATCAACGATCCCTATGTCCAGCGCTCCAAGGCCGACGGCTATCGCTCACGCGCGGCCTATAAGCTGATCGAGATCGACGACAAGCATCATCTGTTGAAACCCGGCATGAAGGTGATCGACCTCGGTGCCGCCCCCGGCGGCTGGTGCCAGGTCGCCGCCGCGCGGACGAAATCGACGGCCGACAAGCCGCATGTCATCGGCATCGATTATCTCGAAATGGACGCCGTGCCCGGCGCACCGGTGCTGCTGATGGATTTCCTCGATCCGCAGGCGCCGCAGAAGCTGGCCGAGGCGCTGGGTGGGGATCCCGATATCGTGTTGTCCGACATGGCGGCACCGACCACCGGCCACAAGCGGACCGACCATATCCGCACCATGCATCTGTGCGAGGTGGCGGCCGATTTCGCGCTGTCGGTGCTGAAGCCAGGCGGGCACTTCCTTGCCAAGACCTTCCAGGGCGGCGCCGAAAACGAACTGCTCTCCATGCTCAAGAAGAATTTCCGCTCGGTCCATCACGTCAAGCCGCCGGCGTCGCGGGATGAATCGGTCGAGCTTTATTTGCTGGCCAAGGATTTCAAAGGGCGAGATCTTCCTTCTCCCCTGGGAGAAGGTGTCGCCGAAGGCGACGGATGAGCTCCAGGGAGCGCCAACGTTTCACTCCGCTGGAACACCCCTCATCCGTCTCGGCGCTTTCGCGCCGATCCACCTTCTCCCACAGGGGAGAAGGCAAGAGGGAACTACTTCCCCGCCGTGCTCGTTTCCAGCGTCTTGGGTGTGGTCAGGCGGCCGTGGCCGGAGATGGCGTTGCCGGCATCGGGCGCCAGCCGCATGAACGACAGCGACGCGGCGGCGGAAATCGCCGCGACGACGAAAAACGCGGTGTGGAAATCCGCCAGCGTCAGTGACCTGTCGTGCAGGCTCGTGGACACCTCCAGGATTCCGCCGGCCAGCGCCACGCCGAGCGCGACCGACAACTGCTGGAACACCGCCGTGATCGGTGTCGCCTTGCTGGTGTCTTCAGCCGAAACCTCGGCATAGGCGAGCGCATTGACGCCGGTGAAGAACATCGAGCGGATGAAGCCGCCGACGAGCAGCATGGCCAGCATCAAGAGATAGGGTGTGTCGGGTGTGAACAGGCCGTTGATGGCGATCGAGGCGGCGGCGACCAGAGAACCGACAACCAGGACGCGGCGGAAGCCGGCGACGCGGAAGATCAGCGCGGTGACAAACTTCATCCCGATGGCGCCGATCGCCGAGACGAAGGTGATCATGCCGGACTGGAACGGCGTCAGCCCAAAACCGATCTGGAACATCAGCGGCAGCAGGAACGGCACGGCACCAATGCCGATGCGGAACAGTCCGCCGC
>NZ_RZRR01000529.1:0-3949 GCF_003998555.1 Mesorhizobium sp. M7A.F.Ca.CA.002.09.1.1
CTCCGGCCGCACCCAGAACACCTCCGGGTCGCCGGCACTTTCTGCCATTGGGAAGACGCCCGAGGCGTAGGCCTTGAGCAGCAGGTCGGTGGGGATGCGATAGCCGGGCGCGTAGGGGCGGGTCATCGCGTCTCCGCGCTACTCTTCCTTGGCCAGGTATTTTTCCAGCCAGTGGATGTCATAATCGCCATTGGCGATGTCGGCATTGCCGACGAGATCGCGAAACAGCGGCAGCGTCGTCTTGATACCGTCGACGACGAACTCGTCCAGGGCGCGGCGCAGGCGCATCATGCACTCGACGCGGTTACGCCCATGTACAATCAGCTTGCCGATCAGGCTGTCGTAATAGGGCGGGATCTTGTAGCCGGAATAGACGCCGGAATCGACGCGGATGCCCAGACCACCCGGTGTGTGGAAATGGGTGATCGTACCGGGCGAGGGGGTGAAGGTGCGTGGGTCCTCGGCGTTGATGCGGCATTCGATGGCGTGGCCGTTGAACTTGATGTCCTCCTGCTTCACCGAGAGGCCGCCGCCGGAAGCGACGCGGATCTGCTCATGCACGAGATCGATGCCGGTGATCGCTTCCGTCACCGGATGCTCGACCTGCAGGCGCGTGTTCATCTCGATGAAATAGAACTCGCCATTTTCGTAGAGGAACTCGATCGTGCCGGCGCCGGAATAGCCGAGGTCGGCGATCGCCTTGGCGCAGATGCCGCCGATACGGGCGCGCTCTTCGGCATTGAGGGCCGGCGAGGGCGCCTCTTCCCAGACTTTCTGGTCGCGGCGCTGCAAGGAACAGTCGCGCTCGCCGAAATGCACGCCGCGGCCAAAGCCGTCGCCGAACACCTGCACCTCGATATGGCGCGGCTTTTCCAGGTATTTCTCGATGTAGACCGCATCGTCGCCGAAGGCCGCACCGGCTTCCGTGCTCGCCGTTTGCAAGGCGACCTCAAGGTCGGCCTCGGTAAGCGCTACCTTCATACCGCGCCCGCCACCACCGGCCGATGCCTTGATGATCACGGGATAGCCGATCTCGGCGGCAATGCGCCTGGCTTCCTTTTGGTCGGTGACGGCACCGTCCGAACCGGGCACAACCGGAATGCTGAGGCGCTTGGCGGTTCGCTTGGCCTCGATCTTGTCGCCCATGATGCGGATATGGTCGCCGGACGGACCGATGAAGGTGATGTTGTGCGCGGCCAGTATGTCGGCGAACTTGGCGTTCTCCGACAGGAAGCCGTAGCCCGGATGCACGGCGTCGGCGCCGGTGATTTCGCAGGCCGCAACGATCTGATGGATGTTGAGATAGCTGTCGCGCGATGGCGGCGGACCGATGCAGACGCTCTCGTCCGCGAGCCGCACATGCATGGCGTCGGCATCGGCGGTCGAATGCACCACCACCGTCTGGATGCCGAGTTCCTTGCAGGCGCGCAGTACCCGGAGGGCGATTTCGCCGCGATTGGCGATGAGGATCTTCTGAAACATCAGGCCCGCTCTACTCGATCACGACGAGCGGCATGCCATATTCGACCGGCTGCGAATCCTCGAAAAGGATCGCGGTCACCGTGCCGGCGCGTGGCGAGGGGATCTGGTTCATCGTCTTCATTGCTTCGATGATCAGCAGCGTCTGGCCTTCCTTGACCTTCTGGCCGACTTCGATGAATGCCTTGGCGTCCGGCGACGGAGCCAAATAGGCCGTGCCGACCATCGGTGAGGTGACCGCATTCTTGGAAAGGTCCGCCACCACAGGCACGGCAACGGCGGCAGCCTGCGCTGCTGCCGGCGCATAGGCCGGTTGCGGCGCCGCGATTGCATGAACGGCCGGCGCCTGCCGCGAGACGCGCACCTTCAGGTCGCCCAGTTCAACCTCGATCTCGGTGAGATTGGTGTCGTTCAGTATGCCCGCCAGATCGCGGATCAGTTGCTGGTCAACACCGGTCTTCTTTATCGACATTTTCGAGCCTTCTGTTTGTTGGCCGGTCATAGGCGTGCGGCCAGCGCCTGTAGCGCCAGCGTATAGCCGAGCGGCCCAAAGCCACAGATCATGCCGACGGCGACCGGCGCGACCATGGAGACGTGGCGGAATGGTTCCCGCGCATGGATGTTGGAAAGATGAACTTCGGCCACCGGCAATGGTGCGACGGCGCGGATGGCGTCGTGGATGGCAATCGAGGTGTGGCTGTAGGCGCCCGGGTTGATGACGATGCCGACAGCCTTGTCGCCGGCTTCCTGAATCCAGTCGACAAGGTCGCCCTCATGGTTCGACTGGCGGAAATCGATCTCGAACCCCAGCGCCGTGCCTGCCTGCTTGCAGTCGTCGGCGATCGCGGCAAGCGTCTTGCCGCCATAGATGCCCGGCTCGCGCTTGCCGAGCGCGTTGAGATTGGGACCGTTCAGGACGAAAACCGTTTTCAAAAAAGCCGACCTTTCCCGGCGCCGTCATCAAGCCGGCGCGCTGGGCCCTCTATAATGGGCATAGCCGCCCGCGGAAAGAGCGCAAGTGCGTTCTTTCACTGTCCACAACAGGCGGAAATGTGCCAGTGAGAGATAGCTGGCGAGCAAGATCAGAGCGCGGCTTTCGCCGCCTCGATCTTTTCAGCCAGCACTTCCTGCCCGAGCGCCCCGAACACCACCTCGTTGCCGACGACATAGGACGGCGTTCCGGTGATCGCCAGTTTGTTGGCAAGATCGTAGGTCTTGGCGAGGGCCTCGTTGATTGTCGGGTCCTTCATCTTCTCGCGCAGCGCCGCTTCGTCGGCGCCGAGCGACAGCGCGACCTTCATGGCCGCCGCCTCGGTGGCGCGTCCCTGACCGCCGAGCAACGCATTGTGGAACTCGCCGTACTTTTCCGGGTGCATCAGGTGGAAGGCCATCGAGACCACGCTCGCCTTCTGCGAATCCGGTCCGAGGATGGGGAATTCCTTGAGCACGAAACGCAGGTCCGGATCGGTCTTGGTCAGCGCCTTCATGTCGTCGATGGCACGTTTGCAGAAGCCGCAATTATAGTCGTAGAACTCGACGATGGTGACCTTGCCGGTCGGATTGCCGACGACGCCGTCGAAGGCGGAGTTGAAAATCTGGTCCTTGGCATCCTTGATCACGCCGAGATGAGCGATGCGCTGCTCTTCCTTCTGCTTGGCCTCAAGCGCGTCCTGGACCTCCAGAAGAACTTCCGGGTTTTTCAACAAATAGTCGCGGATGATGCCTTCGACCTCGGTGCGGTCGATCTTGGTATCGGCCGCCGCCGTCTCGACCGGCTGTGCGGTCCCGGCCTTGGCGATCTGCGGGTTTCCGGCAACGAATCCGAAAGCCAGCATGGCCAGAGCGACCGCAACCCCCGTGGTGCCCAGCAGCAGTGCCTTTTTCATCGTTCCTGTTCCTTCTGCCTGTTTTCCGGTCTGGCTATGTCGTGGCGCGGGGCCGGAAGGTTCACTTGATCTTGGTTGATGGCTTGTAGTTTATGATATCCTGGGCGCGAAGCCAGCGCGGCTCGCCGCGTTTCATCTGCTGCTGCGCCCGCATGGCGAAAATCTTCGCATCCTTGTAGTTGCCGGAATAGAAATGGCTTTCAGCGGTGGCAAGTTCAGCGCCAGGTATGTCGCCCAACTCGCCATAGGCCTGCGCCAGATAGCGATATCCGGCTGAATTTTCCTTGTCGCGACCGAGGCCATTGTTGATCTGCACGACGGCTTTTTTGAGGGAGTCGGGCGTGCCGACGGCCATCAGCGCCTGGCCCACGGACACTGGCAGCAGACCGGACCGAGCCGAATCGAGGCTGACCGCCTTGGCATAGGCGTCCGCGGCTTCCTTGGGTTTGTTGGCTTTCATCAGGATGTCGCCGCGCAGTTCCTGGAAGTAGGCATTCTTCGGTTGCGCTTTGATCAGTGCATTGGTCTTGGCGAGGGCGGCGGCGATGTTGCCGAACAGGTAGGTCGACTGGGCGTCGCCGTAC